>NZ_JBQSVO010000001.1:0-97579 GCF_052376275.1 Pseudoalteromonas sp. AOP7-A1-14
TGGTGCATTAATTCGTGATCTTGGTGTCGTATTAAGTGAACTATACTGGTTAGATGATCTTGCTAAAGATAGTGCAAATGATGGCCAGTATTCCTTTATGTTTACAGCTGCTCCTTTGAAAATGAAAAAAGGGTCAGGCTCTCCAATTAACCCAATAGTAATTAAATAATAAAGCGCTAAGAAGCTACTGTAATAACTTTGCTAGGTTATTACAGTAGTATAGTCCCGTCTGGGGATCACCATCTGGGCTAGTGTCATAGTAATAGACTGCTGATATTGGGCGCTGGTTGGCACAACTCATTTCAGCACGCCGTTATATAAATACTACGCCACGGCTCCAGTCTACGTGTTTTTCTCATGGTTAGCGTCGCTATAGCGGATAAATGGATAATCATTTCTGCCATTTTTGATTTAATTAGATATGCTTGGAATTCATTTTTTGTTTTATTGTGAGATGATAAGACGGATTTTTTAAGGGGGGTATTTATCTGATCTCCCTTCAGTTACATATTCTATTAAGTCTAGCGCGGTTAATTGCAGTATCTGAGGTGTCATCAAAGCTCACTACATACTTTTCCAGACGCTCATAGGTTGGTTGTTATTGAAAAATCGGTTGAGCCTGCTTTGAGCTGTGACATTTTTAGCTCCCCATGCTATTTAACTCATTATTGTTATATATTATTAACTATGTTTACAGGTAAAACCTTTACCTGAGAATTATTAAGTCTAGTGATGACATGCCCATTACCGAATAATGTAAGCACCTGCAATAATTCTAAGTTATGTAGTAAACTACTCACTATTAGTTGAGGTGATAAATCGATATTATTCACCCAGTACCCCACACAGTCCCCCATGGTGTTATGGGTTGAAATAAAAGGTTTACATATCAAATGAGTAGAACAGGTATACAGTGGTTCCCTGGGCACATGAACAAAGCCCGTAACGAAATTAAAGAAATAATGCCGCAAATGGATGTGATCATCGAAGTGCTAGATGCGCGCATTCCTTACAGTAGTGAAAATCCGATGGTGGCGACTTTACGTGAAGGTAAGCCGGTTATCAAAATTTTAAATAAAGCTGATTTAGCCGATCCGAAAATGACGCAAACGTGGAAAGAGTATTTTGAGCAAGAAAATGCTGTTAAAGCTATTGCGTTTGGTAATGATAAGGCCGCTGAAGTTCACCGGATTAATGAGCTTTGTAAAAAATTAGTACCGCATAAAGTCGGCGCTGATAAGCAAATAAAAGCGATGATCATGGGGATTCCTAACGTTGGTAAATCTACGTTAATTAATGTATTGGCTGGACGCATTGTAGCAAAAACAGGCAACGAGCCTGCAGTCACTAAAGCGCAGCAACGTATTAAGCTTGAAGACGGAATTATGCTTTACGATACACCGGGTATGCTGTGGCCTAAAGTAGAAAACGAAAACTCGGGTTATCGTCTTGGTGCTACGGGGGCAATACGTGATACGGCGCTTGATTATGAAGAAGTGGCAAGCTACGCCGCTGAGTATTTGTTACAGGCGTACCCTGAGCTATTAAAAGCGCGTTATAAACTCGATGAACTGCCAGAAAGTGATTGGGAGTTTGTGGAAATGGCGGGTAAAAAACGCGGCTGTATTCGTAGTGGTAATCAAATTGATACGTATAAAATGTCAGAAATTCTTATCAATGAATTACGTGATGGTATTATTGGCCGCATCACGATGGAAACGCCTGCTATGCGTGAAGAAGAAGAAATAATGGTTGCAGGCCTTCGCGCTGCTGCTGAAGCTAAAAAAGCAGCTAAAGAAGAAGAGAAAAAACAACGCCGAGCGCGAGCGCGAAAAAACCGCCGCTAATTTTTAGTTAGGCTCAGGTTATTTAAAGTAATTGAGCTAGTTTAATTATAAGCATAAAAAAAGCCCGTAAGGGCTTTTTTAGTTTCATATCTACCGTCACCGATATGAGCAATGTAGCAAGTAAAATAGTAGGGCGGCTACCTGTTATCAACATCAAGGGGCGTTGTGGTTAATAACAGGTAACCATCGCTTTAACGTGGGCTACACGTTGTTTCAGGGTCGAGAAACAAATTCAGTTTATTCCATAACAAGCCGCTGTGCTTTACCGTCTTGTTGATATTGATTATCAGTTAGATTTAGTTTTGTGTCAACACTAAATGCAAATAATTCCTATTTATTTTTAGGCTGTTTATATAGATATATGAAAAACAACTGGTTAGCACTTAATTTTGGGCTTTAATTTTATTAAAATGCCTATGCTGAGGTTTAATAATAATTAAAAGGAAGCCGTTATATTTTTTATTTGGTTAATAAGCCTTTGGCAAGTGTGTATTTAAGCGTTTTATTTGCTATAGCAAGCTTGGCAGATAAGCGTAAATCATTACTTTTAAATACTTAATTTATGGTCTTTCGCTAGGTGTTTACTGTACTTTGTTGATTGCTAATAATGGTTGGTGGCTCGCATCTACTTAAATAGACACTGCTTTGTATTTGGCTGGCAAATTTACTGTCGTATCGCACATGTTTTTCGTTAGCACGATTTTAGTTACGCCGACAATGTCCGACAGGCGCTAACGAAGTAACTCAATCGATAGTCGATATTTTATTTGACCCAAACCCCAGTAAAAATTCACTGGAATGCTTATCAAAAGGGGGATGAGTTAACCTTAGAAAAATACTTGATGCTTTTAATGAATATCAAAAAAACCTTTTTTTACATAGGAAATGGGCTGCTTAGGGCCGTGAGTTGTTTTACAGCAATACATTCTAAGGTGAGTTAGCTGCTTTTCATTTCGTAATAATTATCTTATAAATAAAGCTTATACGCTTTAAAGCCATGCTTGGTAATAGCTATAACAAATATTTTATAGAATTGATTGCATTTTAAGCGACTTCTATGGTGATGTTCGTGGTAAGTGGTGTTATACTCCCGCCGAATAATTTTTCGACTTTATTAAGAGTAAAATAATGGCAGATTTATCGAAGTACAGAAACATTGGTATTTTCGCGCACGTTGATGCGGGTAAAACTACCACCACTGAGCGTATCCTAAAACTTACGGGTAAAATTCATAAAAGTGGTGAAACGCATGACGGCGAGTCAACGACTGACTTCATGGACCAAGAAGCTGAGCGCGGTATTACTATCCAATCAGCAGCTGTAACGTGTGAGTGGAAAGATCACCGCTTTAACGTTATCGATACTCCAGGACACGTTGACTTCACAGTTGAAGTATATCGTTCATTAAAAGTTCTTGACGGTGGTATCGGTGTATTCTGTGGTTCTGGTGGTGTTGAGCCACAATCAGAAACTAACTGGCGCTATGCGAATGAGTCAGGCGTTGCACGTGTTATTTTTGTAAATAAATTAGACCGTATGGGTGCTGACTTTTACCGTGTTGTTGACCAAGTAGAAAAAGTACTTGCAGCTAGCCCACTTGTAATGACGCTACCAATTGGTATCGAAGACGAGTTCGTAGGTGTAGTAGACGTATTAGAGAAAAAAGCATACGTTTGGGATGACACCGGTCTTCCTGAAAACTACGAAATTAAAGACGTTCCAGCTGACATGGTTGATAAAGTAGAAGAATACCATGAAATGCTAGTTGAAACTGCTGTAGAGCAAGACGACGACCTTATGGAAGCGTACATGGAAGGTGAAGAGCCTTCACTAGAAGATATCAAGCGTTGTATCCGTAAAGGTACTCGTGACCTTGCGTTCTTCCCTACTTACTGTGGTTCTGCGTTCAAGAACAAAGGTATGCAGTTAGTACTAGATGCGGTTGTTGATTATTTACCATCACCAACTGAGGTTGATCCACAGCCACTAACAGATAAAGAAACAGGCGAGCCAACTGGTGAAGTTGCAACTGTATCTGTTGATGAGCCACTTAAAGCGCTTGCGTTCAAAATCATGGACGACCGTTTCGGTGCCCTTACTTTCATCCGTATCTACTCAGGTCGTATGAAAAAAGGTGACACAGTGCTTAACGCTGCAACGGGTAAAACTGAGCGTATCGGCCGTATGGTTGAAATGCAAGCAGATGAGCGTAACGAACTTACCGAAGCGCAAGCGGGTGATATCATCGCTGTTGTTGGTATGAAGAATGTACAAACTGGTCACACACTTTGTGATCCTAAGAATGAATGTACACTTGAAGCGATGATCTTCCCTGAACCAGTAATCTCAATTGCTGTACAGCCTAAAGATAAAGGCGGTAATGAGAAAATGGGTGTTGCCATCGGTAAAATGGTTGCAGAAGATCCATCTTTCCAAGTTGAGACAGATGAAGATTCAGGCGAAACTATCCTTAAAGGGATGGGTGAACTTCACTTAGATATCAAAGTAGATATCCTTAAGCGTACTTACGGTGTAGACCTTATTGTTGGTCAACCACAGGTTGCTTACCGTGAAACTATCACTCGTGAAATCGAAGATAGCTACACGCATAAGAAGCAATCAGGTGGTTCTGGTCAGTTCGGTAAGATTGATTACCGCATCAAGCCAGGCGAAGTGGGTTCAGACTTCACGTTTAAATCATCAGTTGTTGGTGGTAACGTACCTAAAGAATTCTGGCCGGCAGTTGAGAAAGGCTTTAAGTCAATGATGGGCGAAGGTGTACTAGCTGGTTTCCCTGTACTTGACGTTGAAATTGAGCTTTTTGATGGTGCTTTCCACGCCGTGGATTCATCAGCAATTGCGTTCGAAATCGCAGCTAAAGGTGCTTTCCGTCAGTCTATCCCTAAAGCGGGCGCACAACTTCTTGAGCCAATCATGAAAGTTGACGTGTTCACTCCGGAAGATAACGTTGGTGATGTAATCGGTGACCTTAACCGTCGTCGTGGTATGATCAAAGACCAAGAAGCTGGCGCTACAGGCGTTCGCATCAAGGCTGACGTACCTCTTTCAGAAATGTTTGGTTACATTGGTCACTTACGTACGATTACATCTGGTCGTGGTCAGTTCTCTATGGAGTTCTCACACTACGCACCATGTCCACAAAACGTGGCAGAAACTGTAATCGCTGCAGAAAAAGAGAAAAAAGCAGCTAAGTAATTAGCTCTTTTACTCCGAAAAAAACCCGCACTAGTTGCGGGTTTTTTAATGTCTTTCATTTATATTTGTTTACTGTATTTAACCTAGCTATGTTTTCTTTAGATAAAGCTTACAGTTAATATTAAATAACTGCCTTTTCACTATTATGTGATAACTATAAATAAAAATTACTACAACATTCTAGTCAATATTTTTTTGTTATGCTTTTTTACGGCGTAACAGTGTTAACGGTAATGCTAATAAAGTTAACCAAAACAATGAGCCAGAATCTCCATTACTTGGTTCATCACTATGAATATTAATATAGATAAGTTGCGCGTTTGATAGGTTACCAGCACTGTCTTTAGCTTGTACCATTAATGTTATTTTCCTTTCAAGTTCAAAATCTAAATCGTCTGCAACGATTAATCGTCCTTGTTCATCAATAGTTATTGCATTGTGGCCAGATACTATAAAGCCCACAACAGGTGTGTACTGTGCATCAGCATCAGAAAATCTTAATTGGCCAATGACTGTACCTATTGGACTATTTTCGCTGATGTTAAAGTTCTGCTCAGGATCTAGCTCCGGAGCTTGTGGCTCAGGAATAGGTTCAGCAGCGGGTGTAGATTGAATATCAATAATTACGGGATCATGATCCGAAGCACGATATGCGTTATCTGCGTACAAGCTAGCAACTTGTGAATCAGATTGAAACTCCACATTGTAATCAAGACTAATAGGCTCGTCGGCATTGATATGCCAATATTTTGCGGCAACTACTTTAGCAAGTAAGCTCTCGCTTGCTACAGCATGATCAAGGCTACCAATACGTCCTGAGAAGCTATACGAGTATCCTTTAGTATCGCCATCTAGCTCAGCAACTACGTTTTTATAGCCTTTATCAGCAAATGTGCGAATTGGATCTTCCATAGCATAAGCATTCATATCACCGACTAAAATAATGTCATCATCTTCAATACCAGTAGGCTTGTTATCTAACCAGTCTGCGAATGCATTAGCTCCTACAACTCGAATTTCATTCCAACATGCTTGACCATCACCTAAATCAGCATTGTTACCGTCTGCGCTACCACAACTTCCTTTTGACTTTAGATGCGCTACAGCAACAGTAAATACTTCTTCAGAATCAATTGATTTGAAACTTTGTGCGATAGGAGCTCGATTACTATAGTCAAATGGGTATTGGGTTGTGATTGCAGCCGTGCCGTATTGCACTACTTTATTAGCACGGTAAATGAGTGCAGTTGTTATTTCATCAGTGCCAATTTTATCTACATTGAAATCAACAAATGCGTATTCATTATGACTATCTTCATTATTTAACGCATTAACTAGGCTCGCAATAGCGCTATTTGCACCAAAGCCATCATTTTCGATTTCCATTAAACCGATCACATCAGCGTCTATTGCTACAATAGCACTAACAATCTTGGCTTCTTGACGAATAAGCTCTGCTTCACTGCTTGCACCACGGCTGGTTGGAAATCCTGCACCTTGGCCATCGCCGTTAAAGTAGTTAAGTACATTAAAGCTTGCGATACGAAGGTCAGCATCAGTATGTAGCTCTGGAGCCTCGGTACGTGGGTTAGTGGCGACAAAGCTCGGTTGTAGTGTTGGGTGAATACGGTAGCGATCAAAGCTGTATCCCATAACACCCGTAATGGCATTTACTGTATCACCAAGGCGCAGAGTGTTATATGCATCTAAACCTGCGTTAGGGTATGAAACTGGATCAAGGTTTTGCTTTGTTGAGCCATCATCGAGTAAAATTTGCTTTTTGAGATTTTCGGCTTCAATAGTATTAGCTGCATCACCAGGCAGAGCAATTTGAGTACCTTGGTATAGGCGCTCAGTTGCAAGACCTACTTCCCCGTAACGGCCTAAACCATAGTTGTTCGTTACCATTAATGGTTGCTCTAGACTAACAAGCATGCCTTCATAGGCTTCTAAATCAGCTACATCTGTAACAGGTAATGCTATTTTAGTTGCTGTAGTTGTTAGGCTTGTAGCGCATACTTCCACTTGGCTAACATCACCAATTTGTGTGGCGTTAAAGTACTCAGCGACACTTCCTTTAACGCGTATGTGGTCACCAATATCGACAGCTGTATCAGCAAAGTAAACAAACACTCCTTCAGACGTTAAAGGGTTTGTATCTATGTCAGCATCTAGCGATGTAATAAAGAAACCACCTAATTGTTCAGTGCCTTGAAAATCAGCAGTTACAATGCCTTCAAGCTCAACTTCAGTATTTAATAATTCGCTATCACCACCTTCACCTTGAATTACATTGATCAGGGTTTTAGTTGTGCCACACTCTAGAGGTGCAACTGGCTCGGGTTCCGGTGTTGGTTCTGTTTCTTCATCATAAAGGCCAATATTTTAAAAGTCATCTTGATCAAATTGCTCCCATTCTTCACTTGGGTTGAAAGTATCTGTAGCAGTACTTCGTCCAGCTGTAATATCAGCTTTGCGACGTAGTGTTTTATTCACTGTTGATACGCCACCTTCAGACCATGATGAGCCAGGATCAAAGCCGAGCTGTCCAAAACTATCGACAATAATGCCATCCTTAGTAAGTACGAGTGCGTCGTTACCATTGAAGTAAGTTACAGTTGATTCAATACTCGCTTTCCCTTTGAGTTCGTCTCCAGAGCCTGCATTTACAATAACAAAAGTGCCATCAGCAGCTAAGCTACCTGTTAAATCAAGGGTATTATTTGGACTTGCTAGATCGGGATTTCCGTTTGAATAAAGAGACAGGTTATAACCATCAAGTGAAAGCTCGCCACTCGACGTATTGTAAAGTTCGATTGCTTTATTATTAGAACTACCTTCAATATACTCTGAAATAATGAGGTTAGCTGAGGCTGGTGTACTGAGACTTGCTAATACAAGTGCCAATGGCGTTATTTTTGTTTTCAACATTATTATTTTTTCCCGTGTTTTTTTGTTTCCCCAAATGGGATTATTAGTGTAGGGAAAAATGATTACAAATAGAATACAAAACATTAACAATGGTGAGGTTATAAATATAAAAAAGGGCTATATAGCCCTTTTTTATTTGCAAAATGCTTTTATCACTTACTTAAGTAGCGAGCAGCCTGCTTTGCAAAGTAAGTTAAAATACCGTCTGCACCTGCACGCTTAAATGCTAATAAAGATTCCATAATAGTCGCTTCCTCACTTAGCCAGCCGTTATCAATAGCGGCTTTATGCATCGCGTATTCGCCACTGACTTGGTAAGCAAAGGTTGGTACACCAAAGTCATCTTTAACGCGACGTACAATATCTAAATAAGGCATACCTGGCTTAACCATTACCATATCGGCGCCTTCTTGAAGATCGAGTGCGACTTCACGAATTGCTTCATCAGAGTTGGCAGGATCCATCTGGTAGGTCTTTTTATCGGCCCCTTTTAAGTTACCAGCAGAACCGATAGCGTCTCTGAATGGGCCATAATAGCTAGATGCATATTTAGCTGAATACGCCATAATGCGGGTATGAATAAAGCCGTCAGCTTCGAGAGCTTCGCGAATTGCGTAAATACGGCCATCCATCATATCTGATGGAGCAACAACATCTGCGCCAGCCTGGGCATGAGATAGTGCTTGTTTAACTAAGATTTCAGTGGTTACATCGTTTATAACATAGCCATTATCATCGATAATGCCGTCTTGGCCGTGTGTAGTAAATGGATCAAGAGCTCCATCAGTAATAACACCAAGTTCAGGAAACGCTTCTTTAAGTGCACGCACGGTACGTTGTACTAAACCATTATCATTGTAAGCTTCTTCAGCAAGTAATGACTTTTTGTCTGATGGTGTTACAGGGAAAAGTGCTACCGCAGGCACACCTAAATCTACTAGTTCTCTAGCTTCTTCAAGCAATAAATCAATAGATAAACGCTCAATGCCAGGCATTGAGTCGATAGTTTCTCGGCGGTTTTTACCTTCGAGTACAAATACCGGAAATATTAAGTCGTTCACAGTTAGCTGATTTTCTGCCATTAAGCGGCGCGAAAAGTTATCGCGGCGCATTCTGCGCATACGAGTATAAGGGAAAAGATCGAGACCTGATTGGGCCATTATTGTGCTCCTAGTCTAAAATTGGAAAATTAACTACGCGATTTTGGGCACTTTTCTTGGCTGGATAAAGCACTTTACCTGCATAATTAGTGAATAATTCTGGGTTATTAATATCGTTGGCAATGGCGCTATAACCCCCTGCACTTATTGTAAAACTTATACTGCTATTAGTAACGGTTATATTCATTTTGGTAACTGGTTAGCAAATAGCCTTGGCGATTTCTATCGCACTATCTAGCGCAGTGTTAGGAAGTAATGCCACAAGCCCTGGTTTTACGGTATCGTTGAATTTTAAATCCGTAGCATGGGCAAAGTGCTCATCTGCGGTAACGGTGTTGGCAACCCCCGAAAGAGACAAAGTCAGCAGTATTGTGGCAATAGCCTCCCAAAGCGCCTTCATTTAGTTAGTCTTATTAACAAATAACTGTTGAAAGTTAGCTGTAGTTTGTTTTGCAACGTCATCAAAGCTAAGTTTTTTGAGCGTAGCGATTGTGTCGCAAACATAGGCTAAATAACTGGGCTCGTTTCGACGTGATTTAGGCTTAGGCAAGATAGTACGAGGGATTAAAAAAGGCGCGTCTGTCTCAATTAATAATCGCTCAAGTGGAATGTCAGGGATAAGCTGTTGTAGCTCTTTTCCTCGGCGTTCATCACATACCCAGCCAGTAATACCAATATATAAACCTTGGTTTAAGTAGCTATCTAAAGCGCTTTTGTCACCTGTAAAACAGTGTAAAACTCCGTTAACAGAATGCTCTTTTAAAATAGCGAGCATATCTTTGCTTGCATCACGCTCATGTAAATAAACGGGCTTATTCAGTTTTTTAGCAAGATCAAGTTGCTTTGAAAAAACCTCACGTTGAATATTTCTAGGTGAAAAATCGCGATTATAATCAAGCCCACACTCACCAACAGCCACGACTTCTGGTTGTTGTAGCAAGCTGCTAAGCTTTTCAATAAAATGTTCGTCAGCCGATTTTGCGTCGTGGGGGTGTACGCCTGCCGTCGCGTAATATCGGTACTTCTTAGCGAGTGTTAAAACGTCTTGGCTGCTTTGTAAGTCGCAGCCAATTAACAGCATATTGGTTACATTGGCTGCGTTTGCGCGAACAATGATATTATCATACAGGCCATCAAATTGATGGTTAGTTAAGTTAACGCCCGCATCAATGAGTGGCTGCATTATTGGGTACGCTTAACACGAATAGAGCGGTTTTGTCCTTCTTTTTTTAGTAAGAATGAGTTGAACATACCACGGCTAATAATAACTTTGTCACTACTTGAAATACGGATGTTGTCAGACCCAATTTGACGCCATTGTTGGCCGTTCTCTAAGGTGATAATTAACTCGCCATAAGGTGCTTCATCGACACTTTTAACGATTACTTTGATCTCATCGTCATTATCTTTGGCCACTTCTTTGTGCTC
Organism: Pseudoalteromonas sp. AOP7-A1-14; assembly: GCF_052376275.1. Lineage (NCBI taxonomy): Bacteria > Pseudomonadati > Pseudomonadota > Gammaproteobacteria > Alteromonadales > Pseudoalteromonadaceae > Pseudoalteromonas > Pseudoalteromonas sp. AOP7-A1-14. The sequence goes on from NZ_JBQSVO010000001.1 coordinate 10,583, forward strand.
TAAGCCAAAGTTTTTGTTCTTAGCTTCGGGGCTTGATGCTACCGCAGCATTTGCAGCTTCAGGCTTATTTGAAGAAGCGCTGACTGGCACCATAGTCGCATCTTTACGGCTCAAAGACTTGCCCGCCATAGTATTGTCGTAACAGAGTAGACGATTAGTGTCATTTTCAACAAATGCACAAGCGTGTAGTGCTTGTAAATTAACTTCCTCAGCGTGTGCCATTGTAGTCACACTTATTAATGTAAGTAGGGGTAATAGTTGTATTTTCATTTATTCCTCGGATTCCTGTTGTGGCTTTGCTGTATAAAAGGCAGCTAAAATTAAACCCAGTTCAAATAACAATAGCATAGGAAATGCTAATAAGGCTTGTGACAGCACATCAGGTGGGGTTAAAAACATTGCAATAACAAATACCCCAACCACAATATATGGTCGTTTTTCTTTTAAGCTTTGGGTTGTTGTGGCGCCACTCCAACATAGCAACATAATGGCTACGGGTATTTCAAACGCGACACCAAAAGCAAAAAACAGTTTTAATGCAAAGCTTAGATAGCTGCTTATATCTGGTGCTAATGTCATCATTTCAGGCCCCGTACTGGTAAAAAAGCCTAAAATAATTGGCAACACAATAAAATAGCAAAAAGCGATACCACCATAAAATAGCAAAACACTTGATGCTAAAATAGGCGTGAACATGCGCTTTTCATGTTGATATAAACCAGGGGCAATAAACCCCCAAACTTGATGCAATATCATCGGTATTGCTGCAAAAATAGCGACGAATAGAGTTAATTTAAACGGCGCGAAAAATGGCGCTGTAACATCGGTTGCTATCATGGTTGCCGTGCTTGGTAAATGTGCAACCAGTGGCGCGGCAACAAAACTATAAATATCATTAGCAAAATAAACTAATGATATAAAAATAATCAGTACTGTCAGTAATGCTTTCATTAACCGGTTACGCAACTCAATTAAATGGCTAATAAAACCTGACTTAGCTTGCTCCGTCATATTATTTAACTCATTACTTAATTAGTTGGCTACAAATAGCGGAAGTAATTTCATTTTTTTTCATTATCAATAGCTTTTTCTGGTTGTTCTGGAGGTGTTTTTTTATAGCTATGGGTAACCGAGTCAGCAGCATTTTTTAATTCATCGAATGAATCCTGTAAGGCTGGGCTAAGATCTTGCATATTTTTCTGCTCAGCTTTTTTGAGGTTTTGATGTAGCTCATGTACTCGAAGCTCTTCATTAACTTCAGCCTTAACAGAATTAGCCATTGATTTTATGTTTTTAATCCATTGGCTTACTGTGCGAACTGCAACAGGTAGCCGGTCAGGACCTAAAACAAGCAGGCCTACAATTAAAACGATGATTAACTCCCACATTCCCATTGCAGTTAGGCCTTATTATCTTCTTTCTTAGTTTCAGCTGACTCTTTTTCATGCACTGAGGTAGGTTCAACGTCGTCTAACTGTTCTGTTTTCTTGGATTCATCTTCTGAAACAGCTTTTTTAAAACCTTTAACAGCATTACCTAAGTCGCCACCGATGCCACGTAATTTTTTTGTGCCAAAAAGTAGTATGATGATTGCTAAAACAATTAATAATTGCCAAATACTGATACCGCTAAAACCCATTATGCTCTCCAATTGAATTAATATTGTTATAACTGATTATACTTACCAAGCATTAAATAGCACTTAGTTTATGATGCGTTTCGCCAAGCGATTATAAAACCTGTTAAGGATGCAACCCCTGCAATAAGAGCAGCAATCGTATCATGCTGTAAGTAGCATAGCCCTGAGACTATCATAGCAGCTGCAGAAAAAACGCCAATTAAAAGAGGTTTTTGTGATGTACTCACAATTGGTGCTGTAATAGGCGCTTTTTGTTGCTGCTTTAAATTATAGTAAATTAGATCCGGTAATTCAGGCATTTTTTCAGCCCAAAATGGTAAGTTTGCATAAACTTGTTTGAGCACTGACCAAGGACCCACTTGTTGTTTAACCCATTCTTCTAAAAAGGGTTTAGCTGTTTTCCATAGATCAAGTTGCGGGTAAAGTTGTCGTCCAAGCCCCTCTACATACAGCAACGTTTTTTGTAATAACACTAACTGAGGCTGAACCTGCATATTAAAACGACGAGCGGTATTAAATAGATTCACAAGTACGTGACCAAATGAAATTTCTGCCAATGGTTTATTAAAAATAGGTTCACACACGGTACGTATAGCAAACTCAAACTCTTCAATACTGGTGTCAGCGGGTACCCAGCCGGAGTCCACATGCAGCTGCGCTACTTGGCGATAATCTCGGTTAAAAAAGGCTATAAAGTTTTCGGCAAGGTAGCGCTTATCTTCTTTACTGAGTGTACCAACAATACCGCAGTCTATGCCTATAAACTTAGGGTTTTCTGGTGTTTCATACGAAACAAAAACGTTACCAGGGTGCATATCTGCATGAAAAAAACTATCACGAAACACCTGGGTGAAAAAAACCTCAACACCACGTTCAGCGAGTAGCTTCATATTAGTGTTTTGCGCAATCAGGGCGTCAGTGTCCGAAACTGGAATGCCATAAATTCGCTCCATTACCAGTATATTTACCCGACTATAGTCACTGTAAACATAGGGGATATAAAGTGAATCTGAGCCTTCAAAGTTACGCTTTAGCTGGATACCATTAGCGCCTTCGCGCATTAAGTCGAGTTCATCGAGCAACGTTTTTTTGTATTCTTTTACTACTTCAACAGGGCGTAAACGTTTGGCTTCGCTAAGTAGTTTAGCAATGATATGAGCAAACTTTTCCATTAACGCTAAATCGGCATCAATTTGGCTTTTGATATTAGGACGAATAACTTTAATGACGACATCTTGCGGCAGATTTTTTTCATCAATCAACGTAGCGGTATGCACTTGTGCTATAGATGCCGACGCTAAAGGCATTTGGTTAAAATTGCTAAAGTGTTCACTAATATCATGAATACCCAGGGCTTTTTCAATGATTTTTTGCGCCAGTTCACCCTCAAAGGGCTGTACTTGGTCTTGCAGTAAAGTAAGTTCAACTGCGATATCCTGAGGTAATAAGTCACGTCTCGTTGAGAGCATCTGGCCAAACTTTATCCACACCGGCCCAAGTTCTTGTAAGGCTAAACGTAATCGCAGGCCTGCTGGTTTATCAGGATGTTTATTACGAAACCAAAATAAACATTTTCGGCCTAACTTACCGTACCATGGAAACTTATGCTTTGGGATCAGCTCGTCTAAGCCGTAATTAAGCAAGGTTTTAGTTATGTTATAGAGCCTAGCTGTAGACACGAAAAATCCTTACTGATTTTATTTAAGTAACTGATTAATGCGCATTTCAAGTTGCGCAGTTCGGCTTTTTAATTGGCGGTTTTGCTGTTTTAATTGCTCAAGTTCAAGTGGGTGAATAGTTACGTTAAGCTCATCTTGGCAAAGGCTTGTAATCGTATTTGAAAGTTGTGCAAGGGACTTGGTATTTTGGTTTTTTAATTTTTGTATTATTAAGTGCAATTGCTGGGCACCTGCATCACCTAAGTACCTCGAGGCGTGTTCAGGCCAATCAATATCAATGTTGGCAAAAGCATTGCTGTAAGCTTGTGCTACATTAAGGTCGCCTTGTAAATCGAGTTTATCTTGGCGAATAAGCTGGGTTAAAACACTCGGATCTTTTAGGGCGATAAGAGTTTCTATATCTGCGCTGATCATGCAATCGCCGTGTTGATCATCACTTAAGTATAAATGCAAATGTTGAGCTGAAAATACAATCAATAAGTGTTGTTGCCAGTCACGTATTTCAACTAATAAGCGTTGATGTTCAACTTTTTTTAATTGCGTAAGAAGGTTTTTATCAAGTGCCAGAGTGGTGTTAATAATACGCTCAATTAGCGCGATAACTAGATTTGATAACATCACTCCTCCTATTAAAATTGACCGTTAGTATTTAAAACCACGATGTAGTGCGACAATACCGCCGGTTAGGTTTTGATAAGTGGTTTGTTCAAAGCCCGCATCATCCATCATCGCTTTTAGTGTGTCTTGATCGGGATGCATACGGATAGATTCAGCTAAATACTTATAAGACTCGCTGTCGTTGGCAACCAGTTTACCCATTGTTGGTAGTAAATTAAATGAGTAAAAATCATAGGCTTTACTTAGTGCTTCATGCTCTGGTTTTGAAAATTCTAGTACCAGTAAACGACCACCCGGTTTTAATATGCGGTACATTGAGCGTAGTGCTTTGTCTTTGTCGGTGACATTGCGAAGGCCAAAAGCAATGGTGATTAAATTAAAGCTATTATCAGGAAAAGGAAGCGCTTCAGCATTCATTTGTACGTAATCAATGTTACCGACAAGGCCCTGATTTTGTAGCTTTTCACGGCCGACTTTTAACATTGAAGAGTTAATATCGCCTAAAACAACTTGCCCCGTTTCACCGACTAACTGGCTAAATTTGGCGGTTAAATCACCGGTGCCGCCAGCTAAATCAAGAACATGATGCCCTTTACGAACGCCAGAGCTAGCAATAGTTTGACGCTTCCATAAACGATGAATACCAAACGACATTAAATCGTTCATTACATCATATTTTGCTGCAACCGAATGAAATACATCAGCAACCATTGACGCTTTGTCGTTTTCGGCAACTGTTTTGTAGCCAAAATGTGTGGTCTTTTCTTGATTTTCGTTCATGAATTTTCTCTATCGTGGCAATACAGCCTAGTGTACTTGATAGTGGTAGTGGGGTGCAATTTGATTATATAAAAAATGCTTTTGGAGCAAGCTTAATTTAGAGCAAGTCATTGGCCGGCAATAAAACTGCTTTGACCAAGTGATTTTGCTTTATGGGCTGCAAGAGAAGCTTTACGAGCTAGCTTATTAAAATCAACTTCATCATGATGCTTAGCGATACCTAAACTTATATCGATTGTAGGTAGTTTTGTCTCACTTTTAGAGCTAACAAAACGTAGCTTTTCTACACCGGTACGCACTTTCTCGGCAATAATATTCGCAGTTTCAGGATCAATATCAGCAAGTAACACAGTAAATTCGCCTTTACCTGTACGGCCAGGTAAGCCACTTTCAAAAACATACTTTTTAATTTGCTTAGCCACTTTACTTAAAATGGCTTCACCAATTACATCACCGTAATTATTAATAAAATGGTCAAGATTATCTATTTGAATGGCTATCACGCAAATTGACTTGTTTTGATTTAGCCAAAGCTGAGTCTGTTGGTTGAGGAAATGACGCTTATACAAACCTGTTTGTTGATCGGTTATATGTTGTTTGCGAAGCATTGTTAGTTGTTTTTGGGTTTTTCTGTGAAGCTGCTTAGCTTTTGTTAGCGTCAATTTAAATTGTTTATGTTGATTGAGTATATGTGCTGTTTTATTGCTAAATGTGTTTAATGCTTGGCGGCTTTTTGCGACATTATTTTCATCAAGCGAATGAACACAGTCATTTACTTGATCGGCAAACTGTATCACTTCTTGCTCTGTAATTTTGGCGTTACGAGAAAGTGAACCGAGCAAGTTATCAACATTATTGACTATGGCCGTTTCTGCTTGGTGTGCAGTGTTCATAAACTCAAAATACAACTGCTCGATATATAGGCAGTCAATTGTTTGCCTCTGTTTAAGCGCACGGTCAATTTCGGTATTTAAATTTGGGTTTTTTTTACTAATGTATTGATAGATTACGCTATAGTTTAATGGCGACGGAGGGAGTACGTGCAGCTCTAAAAACTGACATACTCGAGTCATTTTTTCTTGTGCAATAGCCATGGAGTCATGGAACATCATTTAAATACACCAATTAAATAAGCGTAATAGCTAAACTAACCATTCCATGGGGGTTTGGGCATCCAAGCGATGATATTAAGTATCAATAGCATTACACTAATCTTTATCGTTACGTTTTAAAAGTAAAAAGTACAATTTAGCTGTGAAATTTGTAATTTTTAGAGCAAATAGTTTGTTTTCTCAACAATCTATTTTATATAACATTTTATGACTCATCTATGAGGCCGTTACCGCGTTATTTTTGAACGTTCAATTAAGGCTCTTGATCGCATTTGTTTGGTGTTTTAGCTAAGCTAAGATAGGTTGGGTATATAATTAAAGTAAAGTGAAACTATTTATATGAAAAAGTCTTTTTCTCGCCAGTTGTGTCATTCAGTGGTTGCTATCACGCTTGTCGGTGCTTTAAGTGCATGTCAAGCAACTCGAGTTGATGCCGACAAGCAGTTTACGCAAGTAGCTCAATCTATTGTTGATTATCGTCAGAGCGTTAACCCTTACAAGCATAAAGAGGGTGTTGATGGCTATTTACTGCCTAATTTATCAGCGGAGTTTTTAACGCAGCAATATCAAAAAAATACAGACTTACTCGCTCAGCTAGATGCGGTTGATAAAGATAAGTTGTCAGAACAAAATCGTATTAATTTAACTATTATCCGAGCGCAAGTGCAAAATAGTGTCGATGAGTATGTGTTTAACACCCACTATATGCCGCTTACTTCTGAATATGGCTTTCATTCTAGTTTATCTTTTATGATTAATAGCTCTGATTACAAAAAGCCGGCAGAATACCAAGTATATTTAGCGCGTTTGCAGCAAGTTCCTCGCTTTTTTACGCAAAATATTAACTGGATGAAAAAAGGTATTGAAGTTGGACTTACTCAGCCAAAAGCAGTGCTAGTAGGTTATCAGGACTCGATCAGTGCTTATATTGTTGATGACGTAACAAAATCTGAATTTTATAAACCTTTTTTAAATAATACCGCAGGTTTAAGCGAGAGTGAGTTTAAAGACCTACAGCAACAAGCCAAGCAAACGATTCGTGATAAAGTGCTGCCTGCTTATAAAGGCTATTTAAGCTTTTTTAATGAGCAATATCAGCCAGCTGCTCGCAGTGATATTGGTATTTCATCGACACCAAACGGTAAAGCATTTTACGCTAATCGTGCAAAATATTACACCACCACAGACATGACGCCTAAAGAGATTCATGAACTGGGTTTAAAAGAAGTGGCACGGATTCGCGCAGAAATGGATGAAGTGATTAAAGAAGTTGATTTTGACGGTACGTTTGCCGAATTTGTTAACTTTTTACGTACTGATCCACAATTTTACGCAAAAACACCTGAAGAGTTATTAAAAGAAGCTGCCTATATTGCTAAAAAAATGGATGCGCAATTGCCAAAGCTTTTTCATACTCTGCCAAGAATGCCTTATGGTGTAGCGCCTGTGCCTGAAAGTATCGCGCCTAAATACACGACAGGACGCTATATAGGCTCAAACCGTGACGATCAAGCCGGTTATTACTGGGTGAACACCTACGCATTAGATAAGCGCCCACTTTATGTACTTGAGGCGTTAACATTGCACGAGGCAGTTCCAGGCCATCACTTACAAATATCACTTAATGCAGAGCTTGATTATTTACCAAGCTATCGTCGAGATGCGTACTTATCAGCGTTTGGAGAAGGCTGGGGTTTATATTCTGAATATTTAGGCTTAGAAGCAGGCTTTTATCAAGACCCTTATAGTAACTTTGGTCGCCTAACGTATGAAATGTGGCGGGCAGCGCGTTTAGTCGTCGATACGGGCATGCATATGTATGGTTGGAGCCGTGAGCGAGCGATGAAGTTTATGAGCGAAAACACAGCATTGTCATTGCATAACGTTAAAACTGAAACTGACCGTTATATTTCATGGCCGGCGCAAGCACTATCTTATAAAATTGGTGAGCTAACAATTAAGCGCTTACGTGAAGAGACCGAGCAAGCGCTTGGGCAAGATTTTGACATCCGCGAATTCCACCATCAAATATTACGTCATGGCTCAGTGCCATTGTCAGTTCTTGAAGAGCAAATAAACCTTTATATTCAAAAAGCACTCGCAGAAAAAGCGCAGTAATAGATTGATAATGGTTTAGTAATTAGCTATACGGCGCGATGTAACTTTTTAAATTATATCCATATACGGGATATATTGCGCCGTTTTCATTTAAAAGGCTTTGCTTGAAATCTAAACTACTTATATTCTTTCTCTTAAGTGGGAGAGTTATTAATTAAGGGCGTTGAATGAATGACTTTATAATTTTTAGTATTGATGTGTTTGCCAGCTTATTTATCGTGCTGTTGGGTTGTTTAGTGTTGGTGGTGATTTACTTTTACATAAGTGATGTTACCCAGTCAAAGCAGGCTATTCGACGCAATTACCCCGTAATAGGGCGCTTTAGGTATTTTTTTGAACGCCAAGGTGAGTTTTTTCGCCAATACTTCTTTGCTATGGATCGTGAAGAGATGCCATTTAATCGTGCAGATCGTAGCTGGGTTTATAAAGCGGCTAAAAATGTCGATCGCACTAGTGCCTTTGGCTCTACACAAAGTTTAGATGTTACCGGCACTATCATGTTTATGAATTGTGCTTTTCCTACCTTAGATGAAGAGGCGCTAGAGCCGAGCGCCGTTACGTTAGGCCCATACTGTGAAAAGCCTTACAGTACACAATCGTTATTTAATATTTCAGGTATGAGTTATGGGGCGCTTTCTAAACCTGCGGTTAGCGCATTGTCAAAAGGTGCAAAGCTAGCAGGTTGCTGGATGAATACCGGTGAAGGAGGTTTGAGTCAGTATCACTTAGAAGGTGGTGCAGATATCGTATTTCAAATTGGTACTGCAAAATATGGAGTGCGTGATGAGCAAGGTAAATTAAGCTTAGATAAGCTAAAAGCCATTGCAGCTCATGAGCAAATTAAGATGTTTGAAATAAAAATGAGCCAAGGCGCAAAACCAGGTAAAGGGGGGATGCTACCGGGTGCTAAAGTGAGTGCAGAAATCGCCAGTATTCGCGGTATTCCAGAGGGGCATGATTCAATTAGCCCAAATGGTCACCCTGAGGTCAAAACCCCCGCAGACTTGCTTGATATGATTGCAAAGGTTCGTGAAATCACAGGTAAACCCACAGGATTTAAAGCCGTGATTGGTGCATATGCATGGCTTGAAAGCTTATTCGCCGAAATCAATCATCGCGGCCCAGAATCGGCGCCTGACTTTATTACTATTGATAGCGCTGATGGCGGTACGGGGGCTGCCCCTCAGCCACTACTAGATTCAGTTGGCTTACCTCTAAAAGAAAGCTTACCGTTAGTGGTTAATATGCTTGAAAAGCATGGCCTGCGTGAGCGAGTAAAAGTTATTGCCTCAGGTAAATTAATTGTTCCTTCAAAAGTGGCTTGGGCGTTGGCTTTAGGCGCTGACTTTGTTGTTTCGGCGCGTGGACACATGTTTGCGCTTGGTTGTATTCAAGCTATGCAATGTAATAAAGATACCTGTCCCACTGGTATTACAACGCATAACGAGCGGCTGCAACGGGGGTTAAATGTGGCCGATAAAGCGCAACGTGTAGCAAATTATAATAAGTATATTCACTACGGCGCGGGGCTTATTGCGCATTCGTGCGGTGTATTTAGTGCGCGTGAATTAGGTCGTCAACATGTACGGGTAGTTCAAGAAAATGGCCTGTCCGAGCCGCTAGATAAACTCTATGAAAACTATCAGTAAAAAAGTGAATTGATATAGTGCTAAATATTAAAGGCGCTTAATGCGCCTTTATTCTTTGAACCAAAGAAATTATAAAAGACATTAGTTTAGTTGGCTGATGAGTAAAGAGAAAAAATCTTTTTTATTGTGACAAGTATGGGCGTTGAGTATTAACTGCTCGCCAATAGCTAATGTATGGCGCTGTACTTCTAGACGCGCTTTTTCATCTTCAATACCATCAATATCTGCCACATGAGCTAACCCAATGGTACGACGAATCAATTCTGTGCCACAGTAACCAATCGCGTCTTGTAGTACTTGTTGCATAAAGTACTCGCCGAAACCCGCGGCTTTTAAATTGTTATCATTAGTTTGTGTGGCAATTAATTCAAGCCATTGCTGTTCAAATAAACCGTAGCTTTCTTGCAAGCAAGTTAACAAATGAGACTGATAATTACGACGAGCTACAAAGTCGCTTATACGGCCATTTTGGGCACAATAATTAAGTAACAAGTTGCCGATAAATGAGCCAATATCAAAGCCTACGGGACCAAAAAAACCAAACTCAGGGTCGATCAGCTTAGTTGAGTTTTGATCGACAAAAATACTGCCACTGTGCATATCACCGTGTAACAATGTTTGCGGGCAAGATAAAAACTGTGCTTTTAGTTTGGCTATAGCTAAATGAAGTGCCTTATTATTTTGTAGCTTATTAACCGTACTTTGTAATTCACAGGGGTAGTTATTGCGTTCATGCTCACGAAGGATATCGTTAAAAAATAAATCCTCGGTAATTTGGCACAGCTCTGGGTTGTTAAATTGACTTACTTTTGCTTTTTTATCTTGCGCGGTTAAGTAAAAGTCAGAGTTATAAAAACCGGTTTTACTTAAATAGATGGCAACATGTTGGCCTAGTAATGGAAATTGCTCAGCGTTAATTTGTGCTGCGCGCAAAATTTGTAAATTGCTTAAGTCTTCTAAAACCGTTAATGCCTGTGATGGGTTGTAATGCAGTACTTTAGCTGTGTGTTCAGGGCAATGCGCACCATGATTAAGTAACACTTCGGCTTCAATGCGTGCTCTGTCAAGAGTTAATGGCCACGATTCGCCTGCACAGCGAGCGTAGGGGAGTGCTTGTTTTAATATCACACTGCGGTTTTGCTCATCACTTATTCTAAATACTAGGTTTAAATTACCATCACCAAACTCATAGGCTGTGAGCTTTTGTGCAGGCTGAAAAAAATCATAACCGTCTTCTTCTACAATATTTTTAATATAATCAACTGCATGTTGGGCATTAAACGCAAAGTATTCGGCCATGGGGTTATTCTCGCTAATTTATAACTTACTTAAAAATAATGGCATTCTATACCCTCAACCGTTTAGATGTCTACACTTCCAGGTTGTGTGTTTTATAAAGTGATGTAAAATGCGTTTATTCCATTTGTATTAAATAAATAATGCGAGACCGTGCATGCAAAACCTCATAGCCAGTAGCTTGAAATACCAAAATAATTGCTTAACCGTGCTTGATCAGTATTTACTGCCGCATCAGCAAACGTGGCATGAGTGTAATGATGTAAATACGATGAGAGATTTAATCTTAACCCTTAAAATACGCGGTGCGCCGTTAATAGGCTTAGGAGCCAGTTTATTAGTTGCTCATTTAGCAGAGCAAGGAATGCAAAGGAGTGAACTGAAACAAGCAATAAACGAGCTGGAAGCTACGCGCCCCACAGCCGTTAACTTAATGCATTGCATGGCACTGTTAAGGCTTGCTTTGCAGCACGATGATTATGTTGCTGAGATTGTTAAAACTGCTGTGCAGTTATTTAATGAAGATATCGCATTATGTGAAAGTATGGCGAATCATGGTGCTAAGTTGGTAAATAGCGGCGATAATATTCTTACGCACTGTAATACAGGCGCATTAGCAACGTCTGGAATTGGTACTGCTTTGGGGGTTATTTATAAAGCGCACCAACAACATGGCGATATTCATGTTTGGGTCGATGAAACTAGGCCTCTATTGCAGGGCGGGCGACTAACCGCGTTTGAGCTTGAGCGCTGGCAGGTACCTTATACCTTAATTTGCGATAATATGGCCGCAAGCTTAATGGCTGCGGACAAGGTTGATAAAATTTTTGTTGGCGCTGACAGAATTGCTGCTAATGGTGATTTCGCTAATAAAGTTGGCACCTATAATCTAGCTGTATTGGCGCACTTTCATAACATCCCATTTTATGTAGTTGCACCAACTACGACACTTGACGTAAATACCGAAAGCGGCGCAGATATTGAAATAGAACAACGTAATAGCAATGAAGTACGCGGTGTTAGTGGGAGCTTTGGAGAAGCGCTGTGGGCGCCAACGAACGCGAATGTTTACAATCCGGCATTTGATGTTACCCCAGCCAAGTTAATTACAGGTTGGGTGATCGATACCGGCGTTTACAATCAGCAGCAAGTCTTAGCCGGTAAATTAAAAGGAAGACTCTAAACCTTTGCCACATACACCCAAGCGCTGTTACCTGTATTAAATATCTCTTCTACACGAACGTAGTCGTCAACTTCATAGCTATCGGCATTGGCAAGCTCTTGTTCGGTAATGCTAAAAATGGTGCCGGTTACAGTGTCGGTTGTTTGCCCTGTTTTTATAAGCGCAGGGTGAAAACGCTGTCCGCTACTTTTAAGTACTGCGGCATCAGTAATTTCTACTTCACTTACGATATAGCCTGATAAAGTATCAGTTTCACCTTCGAGCAAGCGGTTAAAGGTATCAAGCTGTACTTGTTCAAACTGTAATGTGCCGTATGAGAATAGCTTTTGCATTTATATCCCTTTACTTATAGGTACTTAATCTAATAACGGAAATTGCGTGGCTATTTCAGATTCGGTACTTTGTGCTACCCAGCCTTCGGTATTATTGAATAAGCGAATCGCGGTAAACTCAGGATCACTGCCCATATCAAACCAATGTGGGGTAAGCTCGGGTACTGAAATCAAGTCACCTTGTTGGCAAAGTACTTGGTAAACTTTGTCGTTAATGTGTAGGCAAAACAAGCCTTGGCCTTTTACAAAAAAGCGTACTTCGTCTTCACAATGAGTATGCTCAAATAAAAATTTTGCGCGTAGTTCCTTGGCTGATGGGTTACCCTTAGCGAGTGAAATAACATCTACTGTTTGGTACTTGCCTTGTTGCTTTAGGCGTTCGATATCAGCGCTGTAAGCATTAATGGTTTCTTCATGGCTAGTATCAGTGGTAATGGTTTCTGTTGCCTGCCACTGCTCAAAACGTACATTTACTTTAGCAAGCTCTGTGGTAATTTCACTGGCATCGTTACTTTGTAAAAGCGCATTATCGCCATTGCAATCAGCGAATATTGTTAACTGGCTCATGCTAAATACTCCGTAGTAAATTGGCTAAAGTCGTTAATATAATTATGCTCTTGTGAGCTTGCCTGACCGTCACGAATTAAATGTAGGGTTTTTAAACCAGCGCTTTTAGCGGCATCAAGTTCAGCTACCACATCACTTAAAAACAGTACTTCGCTTGCGGCGAAAGGAAGTTCTGCAAGAATATTTTCATAAGCGATTGACTGTTGTTTTGCCCCAATTTTGGTATCAAAATAATCATTAAACAGTGAGCGAATATCGCCAAAGTCCGAATACTGAAAAATTAACTGCTGGGCTTTCACCGATCCTGATGAATACACATAAAGTTGTTGGCCTGCTTGTTGCTGGTTTTTTAGGAAATGGTAGGCATCAGGGTATAAATGGCCGGTAAAATCACCATTTTCATAACCAGCTTGCCAAATAAAACCTTGTAGTTGTTTGAGTGGAGTGATTTTTTTATCTGTGGCAATCCACTCAAGCAGGGCACTAATTACCGTGTTTATATCTGCACTTGGCTGCTCGATAAGCTCTTTAACGGCAGTTACTTGCTCTGCCACTAGCGGTTGATGTTGGTTGGCTTTTACAAATTCAGGTAATTGTTTAGCTGCGTAGGGAAATAGCACCTCTTTTACAAACGAAATACGCGTAATTGTACCTTCAATATCGGTAAGTAATGCCTTGATCATACCTTGAATCCTGCTTGTATGGCTTCAAGCTTTAAACGCTCAAGCTCGCAACTAAATAAAAACTCTAAACCTTCAAGGTGACGCTCTACTTCTTGAAGATTACGGCCAACCACATACAAACCATGGCCACGAATAAGCACACCATGTTCAATAGGGCTGTGTAAGTGGTGATCGCTGACCAATAAGGCTAGGCGGTCAACATCTTGGTCGTTATCAAAAATAGGAATGCTTAGCGTGTCTAGATGTGAAGTATTGCCAGTCAATGATTTTTGCATTTCATAACCTTGTAAATCTAGGTTGTGGCCTTTAATCACGCGTGATAACACGGTTGCTGCGACCGAGTGGGTATGCAATACAAAATTAGCATGAGGAATAAGCTTATACATACTTAAATGCAATTCAGTTTCGGCTGAGGGTTTACCTGCGCCAGCGGTGCGATAACCCAAATGGTCAAGCTCAATAAAGGTGTGAGTGCCTAATTGACCTTTATCAAAGCCACTTGCCGTGACAACAAAACCAGTCGCTGTGCGCGCTGAAAAGTTTCCACCTGTGGCGGGGACCCAGCCGCGCTGGCTGATCCATTTACCTGCTTTTATAAGTTCTGAAATTGCAGTATTGTTATGCATATATTCCCCCAAGCTACTGAAATAGTATAGACGGCTATACTTCTACTTAGTGCAATGATAGCATCGCTTTGGGCGCAAAACCATCATTAAGGGCCACCTGTGTTTGAAAGTAAACTGCCAAATTTAGGCACCAGTATTTTTAGTCAAATGACCATGCTTGCAAATCAATTCCAAGCTATTAATTTATCACAAGGATTTCCTGAATTTGAGGTGCCAGAGCTACTTAAAAAGCAGCTTAACCATTATGTGCTTGAAGGTGAGAATCAATACTCTCCATCCGCAGGTATACCCCGTTTACAACAACAAGTAGCTGGATTAGCAAAGCGTAAATACAACGCTAATATTAATGCCAGCGAGCAGGTCACCGTTACCTCGGGTGCAACAGAAGCGTTATTTGTGGCAATTCAAACCATTGTACGCAAAGACGATGAAGTGATTGTATTCGACCCCGCTTACGATTCCTACCAGCCCGCGATAGAACTCGCTGGTGGTAAATCGGTTCATGTTGCATTGAGTGCTCCTGAATATGTAATTGATTGGCAAGTGGTAGCAAAGGCGGTAAACAGTAAAACGCGCGCTATTATTATCAATACGCCGCATAACCCCAGCGGTAAAGTATTGAAGGTACACGACATTGCTGCATTGAAAGCATTAGTTTTAGAGCACGATTTATATGTAATAAGTGACGAAGTTTATGAGCATATTACTTTTGATGATAAGCCGCATTTAAGTGTACTGCGTGATGATGGGCTGTTTGCTAAAAGCTTTGTAGTTTCAAGCTTTGGTAAAACTTTTCATAGCACTGGCTGGAAAATGGGTTATTGTATTGCCCCGGCCGAACTTGCCGCAGAGTTTCGTAAAGTTCACCAATATGTAACGTTTTCAAGCTTCACCCCCGCACAACATGCTTTGGCAGATATGCTAGAACAGGAAGGGGAACATATCGACGAGCTTAGCGAGTTTTATCAACGAAAGCGTGATGTACTTAGCGGCGCACTAAAACAGAGCCGCTTCACTATTTTGCCAAGCGAAGGTACTTACTTTTTATTGCTTGATTACAGTGATGTCTCTGATTTAAATGATATTGAATTTTGCCAGTGGTTAGTTGAACAAGCCGGTGTTGCGGCCATTCCGCTCAGTGTGTTTTATCAGCAGCCTAGCAATGATAGAGTAATTCGTTTATGTTTTGCTAAAAACGAATTGACCTTATTACAAGCTGCGGAGATTTTATGTCAACTTTAACCATTGCCTTAATACAAACATCGCTTAACTGGTTAGATAAAGACGCTAATTTAGCAAGCTTTAGCGCTCAAATTGCGGATATCGATAAATCAGTTGAGCTCATTTTACTACCTGAAACCTTCGCCACCGGCTTTGCTATTAACCTAGATTGCGCAGAGCCTGAAAATGGTAAGGTGCTCGATTGGATGGTCGCAAATGCAAAGTCAGCCAATGCAGTAATTGCCGGTTCGGTACTCGTACAGCAAGGTGATAAAAAAGCCAATCGCTTTTACTGGGTGTGGCCAAACGGGGATGTTAAATTTTACGACAAGCGCCATCTGTTCTGTTTAGGGAAAGAGGGCGATTTTGTACAAGCTGGCGAGCAGCGTAAAATATTTACGCTCAATGGCTTTAGAATTTTACCGCAAGTGTGCTATGACCTACGTTTTCCGGTCTTTCAACGTAGTTGTAATGATTATGATGTAATGGTCAATGTCGCTAATTGGCCCGCAGCCAGACGCAAAGTATGGGATACCTTACTGATGGCGCGCGCGATGGAAAACCAATGTTACGTATTGGCGGTTAATCGGGTGGGTGATGATGGTAATGGCGTTGCGCATAATGGTGGCACTGGTGTGTATGATTTTAAAGGTGACACCCAAGCACTGGCACAAGACAATCAAAGTGAGGTCATCATTAGTACAATCAGTAAGGAGCCACTTGAACTGTTTAAACAACGCTTTCCTGCACATTTAGATGCCGACAAGTTTAGTGTGCAGAATTAACCCGCGTTAACAACCAGAGAGGCTATTTAGCCTCTATATTTTTGGTAACTTTACATGGATTACCAACGGCCACTGAATTGGCTGGAATGTTTTTAGTAACTACACTACCTGCGCCAATCACACAGTTATCGCCAATGTTTACTCCTGGCAACACCGACACATTACCGCCGAGCCAGACATCGTTACCGATTGTTATTGGTTTTCCAGATTCTGTGCTACGACGCTCAATAGGGTCGATAGGGTGAGTGGCTGTTGAGATCATTACATGTGGGCCAAACATCACATTGCTACCAATCGTCACTTTGCAAACATCTAATATAGTTAAATTATGATTAGCATAAAAGTTATCACCTAATTCAATATTGCGACCAAAATCACAGTAAAACATTGGCTCAAGATACGCTTTGCCTCTAAATTTAAGTAATTCGCCAAGAATTTTAACTCGCTCATGAGGCGTTGTAGGATCAGCCAAATTAAACTGATGGCAAATAACCTTTGCGTGAGTGCGCGCTTTCGCAAGTTCGGGATCGGAGGCGACATAAGGTAAGCCCGCCAACATTTTTTCAAGTTCAGTCATAGTATTAGTCATAAGATTAGTTCGCGTAAGTAAAGGTGACTAAGATTATAAAATACTAACAAAAACTAACAAGAGGGCCTAACGCAGTGAGATTATTGCAGATTTGAAGTCGGAATTTGCTGATCATTACAGGAAATGAATAGGCTTGCTTATGTCCATGTACTTTACCCTTCGGCCGCACTACGTGCGTTTAACTTGGTTTAAGACAACGTTTGGGCGAACCCTGTAGAAGCTTCTCACCTGCCTTCTGTTATTTTTTATAACAAAAAAAGCCCCACAATAAATTGTGGGGCTTTCTTCGATAATAAATGGCGGAGAAGGAGGGATTCGAACCCTCGATAGAGCTACAAACCCTATACTCCCTTAGCAGGGGAGCGCCTTCGGCCACTCGGCCACCTCTCCGGCGCATAAACTGTTATTTTGATAATCGAGTGAATCACCAAAACATAAAATGGTGGAGAGATAGGGATTTGAACCCTAGAGGGGCTACAAACCCCTGCCGGTTTTCAAGACCGGTGCATTCGGCCACTCTGCCATCTCTCCGTTGGGAAAGAATAATACGCAGGTGATTGAGGTGTGTAAATAGCAAAATGTTCGTTTGATGGTTTTTTGTTCTAAAAAGGCTTTTTTATTATATAGATGGGCGTAAATAGCGTATTTATAGATTAAATAATAAAGGGTTGCAGCAAACGAGGAGCTAAAGAAGAGTCTTCATTTAGTGGTTGGATGTTTGCTGCACCGCTAAAATAATCATGGTTGGGTGATTATTTGTATTGAATTACGCCGCCTAATGCGAGCGCTTTTCCATACTGGTTAAGTCTAGCTAACATTTTTGCTTTGCGATTGGTTGATTTAGTTGCCACAGGTGGGGTTGCTGCGCCATTTAATGTATTTACTGGTGTCATTACTTTTGCTCCGAATTGTTTTGGTTGAAAACGTGCGTATTTTGCATGCTATTTGGATAAAAAGACAACGATAAAAATTGAGGTTGAAGGATTAGTTTTATTTATCTGAAAGTGGCTATTAACTTGTTGTTAAGTTTGTGAGATTTTAAGGTGTTGCATTTTTATGCATAGCGGTTTATTTTTAACTTGTTGTGTTTATTCATTTTTATTTTTATTTTGTATAGGTTTATGCATTTGAATATAAAGTGGCTGCGTAATTATTCAGATTAATATAATTTGCTTTTTTGTGTTTTTAAGTGGCCGTTAAGTCTAGCAAGGAAAAGCGTATGTAGATGGTGGTAACAAGAGAGTCTATAGCTAAAAAAATACTAAAAAATAATTGATTAATTACTATAGGCTACCTCAAGGAAGGGGTTAAGTATCGACTAGTTAACCAATGGGAGCTTTGACTTAAACCGTGAAAAAGTTTGCCAGGTCGCTTTAGTGTTTTTAGTAGTGGTAATAAGGGCTGATAGGTTGCTGCACTTAACAGTGAATGCATTATTTAATAGTGGTTGTATCATTAGCGTTTTTATCATGTGAAACAGATAATAACTTTGCACGGGGCTTTAACTGTAAAGCTAAAACTTAATGCAGCGCTGCTTTGAGTTTAAAGCCAAGTTATATCGATACCAGCCACAATTAAAACGTTTGGTTTATTAATTAAAGCCGATGGGAGTTTATCAGTTTAACGCGAGCTAAAAATAGTGTTCATCCATCTGTCTTGCGTTATAAAAAAGTAAAGTATAAAAAAAGCGCCTACTAGGTAGGCGCTTTGGCGTTAGTTGCGCAATAGCGCACTCTAACTGGGGATAGAGCTTTTTTGCTGAAATGATCTGGCAGCAAAAAAGCGTTAATTCGCTTGGTGGGCGGGCGTCAGTACAATAGCATTACCGAGTAGCACTAAACTAAACCCTAAAAAGGTATTAGCTTGCCAAATAAAGTATTCAAAAATACTACTTAGCGTTACTGCAACTAACGAAATAATACTATTACGTAACAGACCCGCTCTGGGCGGATATTTTTAGTAAAGCTAAGTAGCATGTAAAGGAAATCACAATACCGAAGACCGCGAACTAAAGCAGTGATAACCAATAGCTACTCAGGGCAGAAATAACAAAATTACTATTACTTAATAGTACATATATGGCTAAGCCAAGTGCACTATATAACATGCCCCATATGTTAACTTATATAGCACCAATATGTTACCTTGCATGGCACCAATACAGTGCAATGAGTTGCGCTCACTCACCATATTGCCCAATGAGGCCACAAAGGTACCCGTAAGTGCAAGGAGTAACCCGACGAACACCCAGTTACTCAAGTCGAATTGCTGGTTTTGTGGCCAAAACACGCTCATGATACCAATAACCTCCAGATTTGCACCAAAATAAATATGTTTTGCCATCTGTTTACCAATAACCTACAGGGTTGCACCAAAATAACTACGTCTTACAATCTGTTTAGTAAAGAATAACCGGGTATTGATTGTGTTCATTAAATAGCAGTATTGAAAATGTGATAGAGACCATTGCTGAGCTTTGGTAATTTGCGTCCAATAAAGTAATTTAAGCCAAAATTGCAAAGTGCCAGTAAGCCATGATCGTGAACTGAATTATGCATCGGTAACTTTTTACTTAATACCAATATCCAGGTTAGTACAATTGCTATATAACGCTGCGCTTTTCATACGTTGTGCCTTTAACCGTTGAGTTTAGAATCCTAGCTATCGTGTTGATTGGATTATAGCGGGTAAATTTGCAGCTCAAGTACGACGTTAAAAGTGTGCTTTGAATTGTTCGGCGCCGTGTATTAATCCGTGGACCTTGTATGAATTTATTGCCAGTGGTGAGTATGACCGTTATTTAGGCTGATTTAGGCCCAGAGTACGGTACAGTAAAACTTTTTCATTTAGCACTTTTTGTGGGTATAAGTATTACGCTAGGGGTTATTTTCTGTGGGAAAGAAGTACCGTAGTTGCTTTAGAATAAGCTTTGGCTTGCCATGGGGTGAGAGCGTTTAGAGGTGGTTTTTTATACTTTGGCAGAATTAACTCAGCAAGCTAAAAGTAAAAAAGCAGCAAGTGGAATTAAGCCATTTGCTGCAAAAGGGATATCAAAACTTTACTGTTTAGAGGTGTTTTGCTTGTAGCTAAACAATGAGTAGCTTTTTAACTCAGGAAGCAGCGTTACAAGTTGCTGCTCTTGCTCTGCAATAACCGAAAAGTTACTGCATAACGTATCTGCGCGTTTTTCTAAACGTTTAGCCTGCTGCTCTACTTTGGTTTCTATTGCTGTGCCCATGTTTTCCATGCGTTGTTCAAAGCTTTTCATGTCGCCACCTGAGTCCATCATTTGTGAGCCTACCGCCATTAAAATACTACCCATGGACTGGCTGATTGCAGATTCAACCGCAGCTGATATTTGCTCTTCAAAATCTGATTCAAAGTTTTCACCAAATTTTTGAAAGCTTTGCTGGCCCATCACAAAATCATCTTGCTGGTAAAAAGTATCGTTTACTTTAGTTTCAATATCAGCCATTAACTTGTCGATACTATCAAGCTCTTCAATATTAAATGCTTGAGCGACTTCATTAATTGCAACACCTGCAATTTTTACGCTTTCTAGGGCTATATCAGCAACTTCGGGTAATTGGCTACGCAGGCTTTCCGAGTAATCGTTGATTGCTTGGCGCTGCTCACTATTAAGTGTAATACTTTGATCATCGATATAAAGTTGGTTGTCATTAACAATTTTCATGGTGTGATTATCACTGGTGAAGATCTCTAACTCGTTAGGCTTAATACGCACGTCATTATGAAACTCAACGTCGCACTGCTCACCATTAAAAGAAATATTATTATCATGATCGTTATGCGCCATTACAGAAGTCGTAATGAGTAATGAGCTAATTAACAGTAACTTTTTCATGTTATTTTCCATCTTATTTGAAATAATAATTCGTTATTATGTAGTTATTATCAAGCTTAATGCCAATTGTATTTTGTATTTATAAACAAGGAGTTAACGTTTTACGATGAACTTTATGTAAAGCCTTTTATTAAAAATAAACTAATAGTTAGTCAATTTGACTAATAAATCCTGGGTAATAAAATTTTTTTATCGTTTCGATAAAAAAGTCTCACTTTCTAAAATTCAAATTTAGCGCTATTTATTCACATTAATGACATAGAAGCTATTTAAGGTAGCAATATGGCTTTATTTTAATGCGCCTTCATAGTCTGGATAGCCGCATTAAATTTATTTAATCTACCAGCTTTTGTCGCAATGAGCGTTTGGTTGGTTTCAAGCATTTTATGGAGTGGGTTGTGAGTAAGACATTTAGTTACGATGCGCTAGATGATGATTTTGTTGAAGACGAGTACGAAATGGTCGGGCGCAATCAACATGACAAGAAAAAGCAAAAAGTGAAAAAAAAGTTGGAAGACTACCTGGAGCAAAAACGCTTGCGTAAAAGTATAGGTGATGATGACTTTGATGAGTACTTAAACGACTAAAAGTAAAGAGGCCTAATGCCTCTTTATTGTTTTAATGCTTACGACTTATTTTTAAGCGCCTTAACAATCGCACTTTCAATTTGCTGTGGCTTGGTAAAAGGCGCAAAACGCTGAATTGCCTGGCCATCTGAACCAATTAAAAACTTGGTGAAATTCCATTTTATTTTGCGAGTAAATAGCCCCGGAAGTTGTGACTTCAAATGGCGAAAAATTGCGTGAGCATGCTCGCCGTTTACATCAACCTTATTCATCACCGTAAAATCTACACCATAGTTAATTAAACAGCCTTTAGCTATTTCATCTGCATTACCGGGCTCTTGCTTACCAAATTGGTTACAAGGAAAAGCCAGCACCACTAAACCCAGCTCAGCATATTTTTTATGTAGTGTTTGTAGCCCTTCATATTGCTTAGTAAAGCCGCACTCACTGGCGGTATTGACTATTAATACGACTTTATTTTTTAGATCGCTAAATTCGTAGGGTTGGCCTTGCAAGGTCATCGTTGAAAGTTGATAAAAGTCATTCATGTTGGCTCAATAATTATTATTGTTATTTGCGTCAATATTAACTTGAGTACTGAGTTATGCAAAGCCGAACTTTTAATAATCCCTTACATTTCACTGCTAAAACTTTTTAGTAAATACTCTATCAGTAGCCTAACCCGATACGGCATTAAGTCTTTACGCGGGTAAACCAACCATGAGGCGTTATCAGTTACTTGAAATTCTTCTAAAATAGTAAGTAGCTGGCCAGTTGCTACATATTCATCAACAATATCAGCTGCTAAGTGAGCAATACCAAGCCCTGCTAAAGTGGCGCCTAGCAGTGCTCTAGGGTGGCTGCTACGCCAGTTACCCGTTACTTTTACTTCTTGCACCTCGTTATTTACATTAAAGCGCCAGCGGTTACCCATGGCAATTAGGCAATTATGTTGCTGTAGTTGTATTGGCTGTGTGGGAGTTGAGTTATGTTTTAAATAAGTAGGGCTGGCCACTAAGGTCATAAAACGTGGACAAAGGGGGCGAGCAATTAAATTAGAGTCTTGCATGCGGCCAAAGCGAATGGCTAAATCAAAACCCTCTTCGACTAAATCAACATTGCGGTTGTTAAAGTCAATTTCAATTTCTACTTCAGGGTAGTCTGTAACAAATTCGGCTATTTTAGGCGCTACCTGTGCAGCCATAAATTCACCAGCACCTGAAATACGAATAAGCCCTTTAGGTTTTCGTTGCTCACCTTGCAGTTGATTGTTGGCATCAATCAACTCTTGTTTGATGGCTTTTAGTTTTACCGCGTATTCGCGACCTGTATCCGTTAGGTTTATTTTACGCGTAGTGCGCTGAAATAAAATTGAGCCAAGGCGCGCCTCTAATTGTTGAACTTGACGGCTAATGTGGGAGGTAGACACATCCATCTTTTTTGCGGCTTGTGTAAAGCTGCCGTATTCAACCACGTGTAAAAATTCATCGAGTCCTTGCCACATAGGAATATTTCCAATATAGATATAATTATTACTTATATCATTCATTGTTGCATACATGCAAAGGAGATTACCTGCTGAACCACTTCTTTTTAGAAATTAAGGACCTACAATATACTGCATATTAATGACACAATGATGGATAAAAAATGCTAAATTTTAGTTTTTCAAACCCGACGAAAATTCACTTCGGCGAACAACAAATTGCAGAAATTAAACAAGAAATACCTAAAAACTCAAAAGTACTTGTTACTTACGGTGGCGGCAGCATTAAAAAAAATGGCATCTATGAGCAAGTCAGCGATGCACTAAGTGAGCATCAATGGTTTGAATTTGCAGGTATTGAACCAAACCCAAGCTACCAAACGTGTATGAAGGCCGTTGCATTAGTTAAAGAAAAGCAGATTGATTATATTCTAGCAGTGGGCGGTGGCTCGGTTATTGACGGTAGTAAGTTCATTGCTGCTGCGGCTAACTTTGATGGTGAGCCGTGGGATATTTTAGCCAAGGGTGCTGAAATTAAATCTGCGATTGCATTGGGTGTCGTACTAACTTTGCCAGCAACAGGTTCAGAATCAAACAAAATGAGCGTGATATCTAACCTTGAAACTGACTCTAAATTGCCATTTGGCAGCCCCTTTGTGCAGCCACAATTTGCAGTGCTTGATCCGGCTGTTACTTACTCATTACCTAAACGCCAAGTAGCCAACGGTATTGTTGATGCGTTTGTGCATACTATGGAGCAGTACTTAACTTATGATGTTGGCGGTAAGCTGCAAGACCGCTTCGCAGAAGGTATTTTAATGACCTTAATAGAAGAAGGTCCTAAAACATTTAGCGAGCCAGATAACTACCAAGTGCGCGCCAATGTTATGTGGTCAGCAACTATGGCGCTCAATGGTTTAATTGGTGCTGGTGTGCCACAAGATTGGGCAACACATATGCTTGGTCATGAAATGACCGCTGTGTACGGCCTTGATCATGCGCAAACTTTAGCAATTGTGTTACCGCGAATGATGTTAGAGCAGCAAGAAACCAAGCGCGATAAAATTTTGCAATACGCCGAGCGTGTATTAGGCCTTGATATTACTGATGAAAATGAAGCCATTAAGCAAGCGGTAGTCGCCACAGAAGCGTTTTTTCATAGCGTTAATATGCCAACTCGATTGAGTGATTATAACTTAGGTGAAGAAGTTGCAGATAAAATAGTATCGCAGCTTGAACGCCACGGCATGACAGCACTTGGCGAACGTGAGCAAGTGACGATAGATAAAAGCCGTAAAATTTTATTAGCGAGCGTTTAATACAGGTTTAACTCGTTAGTTTAAAATCAAAAATAAACCCATGCCTACCAATGTTGTGTAGTAAATGTTGTGCGTTTTATAGGCCACAATAATGGCTGCAACAGCGGCGCTCAGGTATGGGTTTTGCCAATCTAAATTAATCCCCTCATCAGTGACAAACACAATCGGCACCCAAATAGCGGTAAGTACAGCGGGTGCGCTAAAACTTAAAAACTGCTGCATTTTAGGCCCAACTTTAAATGGTAAAGCGCGGTGTAAAAATAAATAGCGAGTAAAAAAGGTAATACAGGCCATGAGCAAAATAGTGGTCATCATGCGCTGTGCTCCTTCTTTGTTTGGATGCGACTAATTAAGTAACCGACACTCATTGCTGTTAAAGCCGCTGCAACGAGCCAAAGTTGCAAGCCTTGGCTTTTTAAAACAGTAGCAACAATACCGGCCGTTATTACTGTGGCTAAAGTAGCCAAATTTTTTATGCCTGGGATAACCAGTGCAATAAAGGTGGCGGCGATGGCAAAGTCGAGGCCAAGATTAGTTAGGTCTGGTAATAAACTACCCGCCACAATGCCAATCAAGGTCCATAAATTCCACGCGATATAAAAACTAAATCCTGCACTTAGGGCGTAAATTAAGCGCACTTTTGTTCGGTATGCTTTACGGTGATGCGAAAATGCAAAGAGCTCATCAGTCAGTACAAAGCTTACAGGTAAGCGCCAGCGTATAGGTTTATCAATCACTTTATGGCGAACAGCTAAACCGTATAAAAAATGCCGAGAACTAATAATAAAAGTAGTAAATAAAATAGTTAATAAGGGGGGGTTACCCGCCATTAGTTCAATAGCAACGAGTTGCGCAGAACCTGCAAAGACGAGTAATGACATGACTTGAGTTTCAAACGCAGTAAAGCCATTTTGAATCGCCAACGAGCCGCACAAAATTCCCCATGGTATCACAGCAAGGCACAGCGGCAGCATGTCTAAAAAACCTTTCAAAATGGCGCGGTAAGTCGACTTCATAAAATAGTACTCTTTTTATTCTTTTTTTGTCATAGATAAATCAAGCGGTAATGCTAAAATACCGTAAGTTTGAAATAATACCCTTTTTATTGGCTTGAGGTTAGTGATGACAAAAATTAAAGTATGGGACGGTTTTATTCGAAGTTTTCATTGGCTGTTAGTAATCGCTATGGCAACACTTTACTTTAGCGCTGAAGAAGCAATGATGGAACTGCATTTTGTTGCAGGCTTTTTTACAATCGCACTACTGGCTACACGACTTATCTGGGGCTTTATTGGCAGTAAAACAGCCAAGTTAAGCGCGCTTATTCATTCACCTATTAAAGCATTTAAGTCGTTTACTGAAACAGATGAAAAGCCAGGCCATGGCGCAGCGGGTAGTTATATGGTGATTGCATTTTTTGGTTTGCTGATTGTGCAATTAATTTCAGGGCTGATGAATAGCGATGACATTCTCATTGATGGTCCTTTGGTGGAATATATTTCAAGTGATACTGTGGATTTTGCCGGTTGGCTTCATAGTATCAATTTTGATATTTTATTTTATGCGATTATTTTGCATGTTGTAGCGATTGCTATTTATAGTATTAAAGGCAAGCCATTAGTTAAAGCGATGATCACAGGCAGTAAAGAGCAGCAAAGTCCCGCTCCAGCAGAATCAGTGACCAAAACTCCTTGGCTAGCTTTTGCCATTTTTGCTGTGCTATTAATTGTGCTAATGCTTACGTGGGGTAAAGAACCACTGAGCTATTTGTTTAGTTAGTTATTCTTTTTTATCAGCTATTTACATTTGTTTACATTGTAATGTTTTGTTATTTATAGTTTTATTTTTTTTTTAGATATATTGGTACCCTAACGGTTATTTATTGTGATTTAATTGTTATTGATGTTAATTTGATTTGCCATTACGTGGCATTTCATGTGCTTGATATCACTTAAACAAAAAACATTTCCAGGGATTAATATGTCTAAAACAATAAAAATTTCAGCTGTCGCAGCTGCAGTTGCTGTTACATTTGCAGCAACTAGTTCAATAGCAGCCCCCACTTTCGATAAAGTTTTTAAATCAGAAACTTCAAGTATTAAACAATACTCTCAAAATAAAACTCAACAAACGAAAACGCGTTATATTGTACAGCTAGAAGATGAACCTCTAGCCACTTATGAAGGTGATATTGTTGGTTTAATGGCTACTTCATCATCTGTGACAGGAGATAGTAAAGTACAACTAGGTTCACAAGCTGCTGTTAAATATAGAAGCTATTTAAAAGCAAAACAAAAACAACTAACACAAAGCATTGCCAAAGTAAGTGGAGCTAAAGTATCTAAATCATTTGATACATTATTTAATGGTGTTGTTGTTGAAGGGGAGTCTAATCAACTAGCTGCTTTATCATCATTACCAGGTGTAAAAAAAGTATTTTTAGATACTGAGTATCATGCAGTGATGGATGCATCGATTGATGTTGTTAAAGGGATCGAGGCATGGGAAGCTCTCGGTGGGCAATCAGAGGCCGGCAAAGGTGTCA
Organism: Pseudoalteromonas sp. AOP7-A1-14; assembly: GCF_052376275.1. Lineage (NCBI taxonomy): Bacteria > Pseudomonadati > Pseudomonadota > Gammaproteobacteria > Alteromonadales > Pseudoalteromonadaceae > Pseudoalteromonas > Pseudoalteromonas sp. AOP7-A1-14. Next base: position 37,241 of record NZ_JBQSVO010000001.1, read on the forward strand.
AGGTTGCGGTGATCGATTCCGGTATCCGTCCTGAAAACCCAATGTTCTCAGATAATAGTTTCGGTGAGCCGGAGTTTACTGCGGATCAACAAGCATATTTAACTAGCAACCCTGATTATTGTCGAATTTCAACCGGGGAGGCTGATTTTTGTAACAATAAACTTATAGTAGCGCGTGCTTTCGGGCCTACTCCTAGTGGACTTCATCCAGATGAATATTTGTCACCATTAGGTTATGACGGACATGGTACTCATGTTGCCGGGACGGCTGTTGGTAACTCTGTTGAAATAACATATCAAGGTAGCAACTTAGCTCTTTCTGGTGTTGCACCAGCAGCACAGCTATTAGCTTACAAGGCGCTTTACCACACAAACGACGGTGGTGCTAGTGGTACAACATCAGCTCTTATTTCTGCTCTTGAAGCTGCTATCGCTGATGGTGCTGATGTAATAAATAACTCATGGGGTGGTGGTGCTGGTGGTAACCCTGCATCGAGCGCTTATGCTGATTTATTTAAAGCAGCCGAAGAAGCGGGGGTTGTCGTTGTTACAGCTGCTGGTAATGATGGTAACGCGCCACAAACTATTGGTTGTCCAAGTTGTATCGAGTCTGGCTTAACTGTTGCTAATACACAAACGGGTCGTTTTTTCTCGCAAACACTTGAAGTTGCAGGCGAGTCTTATATGGCGGTTGAGGGCAGTAATGAGGCATTAGATTCAGTGCTTGAATTGCCAATCATTTCGGCTCAAGTGATAGCGCCAGATAATTTTGAAGGCTGTGAAGAGTTTGCAGAAGGTGTTAGCTTTGCTGATTCGGTCGCGCTGGTTTCACGTGGTACGTGTGCATTTTCTGTTAAAGCACAAAATGCAGAAAAAGCTGGGGCTGAAGCTGTCATCATTCATAACAATGTCCTAGGCGGTGCAATGGGTATGGCAATGGACGACGCTACTATCCCTGCAGTATCTGTGAGTCTTGAAGATGGTACCGACATAGTCGAATTATTAACAGATACCGAGGATGCACTCATTGCACGCCTTGATCCAACAGTAATTAGAACTATTGTAGAAAGATTTACTGATGCGGTGAACTCGTCAAGTTCGCGTGGGCCTAATGGCGAACCAAGCTTTTTAAAGCCTGATATTGCAGCGCCAGGTACTGATATTTTATCTGCATTTTCGCCCGATGAAGGAAACGGTTTAACATTTAGTTCATTAACCGGCACGAGTATGGCCAGCCCGCATGTCGCGGGTGCGGCAGCATTAATGAAGCAACAATATCCACAGTGGAATGCAGTACAAATAAAAACAGCATTGATGAGCACGTCTAAAATGGATGGTTTACACAAAGAAGATCTTGTAACCGAAGCTGATCCATTCGATGTAGGTGCAGGGAGACTAGATATACCAAGTTCTTTCGACGCAGCTCTTACGTTTGGGCACGGTTCTTATGCAGATCCAAGCTGTTTAAGTGTATGTAGTTTTTCTAATACTATGACTAACATGCTTGATGAAGCTGGTGAATGGACCGCTAAAGTTGTTACAGATATGGCAGGCGCTGAAATTAGCGTATCACCAAGTGTTATAAGTTTAGATGCATTAGGTAGTGATAATGAAGGTGATACAGCAACATTTAACCTTGATATAGATACCTCTTTTAATACTATTAAGGGCTGGAATTTTGGTCATGTAGTCTGGACTCATACATCAGGAAAAGTAGCACATTTACCTTTTGCTATTCACGATGATGAAACAACTAATGCAAGTGTATTTAAAGTGTCTGTTGATGCCGACTCGCTGAATTCTTATACACCGGCTAAAGTTGCCGTTGAGTTTAATAATACGGTGTATAGTGATGAGTTTGAAATCAATGTTGAGCTAGATGAAAACGCCGAAATGCTTAGTGGAGCACAGCCTGTAGCGACTGTTACTAACGGTTCAGGAGATCTTACTTTAAGTGATGATAAGCGTTCAATCAATTGGCAAGGCACGGCAACAAGAGAAAGCTTTATTATAGAGGGTGAAGACTTTTTAGGCACTACTTCATTAGCCGATTTTGGTATAGAACCTTTTGCTTGTGCCGGGGATTGTGATGAGTTTAGTGTAACCGTAAATGCCGACTTTATATTTGATGACCGCGAGTATTCGTCTTTCACTGTTTCTGATAATGGCTTTATTGCTGTAGGTGCCGATGTAGATACAACAGGTTCATATGCGCCTCAAGCTATGCCTGATTCACAAGCGCCTAATGGAGTGATTGCACCGCTGTGGGCTGACTATGACTTGGCCGGAGGTGCTACGGGGGGTGGACAACTTTACCTAGGTACGCTCAGTAATGAAGATGGAGATGTATTCTATATTGTTGAATGGAATAATGCTGAATTGTATGCCGGTAGTGGTGAACAATATACATTTCAGGTAATAATTACTGAAGGTACTGATGATATACGTATAAATTATATTGATGTGCCACAGCTGCCAAGTTCTCACTCAGCAGGTGTTGAATCGGTTGATGGCCAGATTGGTGCTCTGCTTAGCAATATCCCAACAGGTAATGACATTGGTAAAGGATATGTGATAAACAAAGCTGAAGGTGGCTCGGTATCAATTGATTTCCAAGTGTTCGCAAAAGATCGTAGCCATTACACAGCGAATGATTCAGTTGTAGTAGATGAAGAGCAAACAATTACTATTGATGTACTTGAGAATGATTTAGCTGAATCTCGTTTTGTATTTGATGCAAGCGCTACTTCAGAGACTTCAACATCAGAGTTCTTTGCTCATAAAGGAGCTCGTATCCCGGGAAGCCTTGAAGCATCAACTCTTGAGGTGGCAGAGCAGCCGAGTAATGGCACCGCCACTGTGAATGATGATGGCAGCATTGATTATACACCTAATGCGCAATTCTCAGGTGAAGATAGCTTTACCTACACAGTACGCGAAGCTTCAGGTACCACTTCAGAAGCGACTACAGTGTCTATAACTGTCAATGATACGATTGCTGATCCTCAGCCAGAGCCAGCACCAGAACCAGATAATGATTCATCAGGTTCATTTGGTTGGTTAGTATTGTTAGCTGCACCGTTTGCAATACTACGCCGCCGTATTAAAAAATAGGGCGATAAAAGCGGCTATATAAAGCTGCTTTTTATCCCATAAAAAAAACCGCTTAGTCAATTTGATTTAAGCGGGTTTTTTATACTTTAAAAGATAATTAATCTTTGAATGATTTATGGCAATCTTTACAGCCTTTAGCCCACGGACCAAACGCACTAGCAATCAACTTCTTGTCGCCGGTTTTGGCTGCAGCAGCTAATTCGTCAGCATACTGTTGAAAGGCTGTTGCTTTTTTCATGAAGGTTTCATTATCACTCCAAATTTCAGGTAATGCAGCGGTATCACCTTTATCGCTACCTTCTACAAATGCTTCCCATGGCATTTTTGCCAAAGCCGCTGCATTGTCAGCGCGCTTTTGAAAACGTTCTGCATCAAAAGGAACTTTACCTTTTAGCATATCGCCCATATCACCGATTTGCACACTGATCATAGAAAACGCTGCTTGGCGATATTCAATGGCGTCGCTTGGCTCTTTAAAAACTGAGTTCGCCGATGCTCCAAATGTAACTGCTGATAATGCAGCACCTAAAAATAACGATGTTAATTTCATTCCTTTTGCCCCTTAGTTTGTCTATTCATAGCAAGAATAGTTATTGTTGTATCTTAGTTATTACAAAGGTTCAAGCTTAATGCGATGAAGCTTAACTTAGCTTTAACTATAAATATTAACTCTAATCATTGATACTTGTTCTTAAATTACTAAATCAGTGCTTAATCATTGAGGTCAACATCGGCAAATATCATTCCTCTGCGCATGCTTCTTGTTGCTAGAAAAACCTCTCCTAGTAATGCTAAAAATGCAAAAATGAGTAATGCCATTGCAATTACAAAACAGAACGCGATAGTCACACCTAAATTAATTGATTGAATATGCGATAAGAACAATAACATAACCACAGTACACACCAATAGTGCACTTAATACGCTAAAGCTAAATGCAATATGGATACAGCGGGAACGTTTTAGTAGTGCTCTGAGTTCTGTTGCTAAAGTTAGATTAAAGCTTTCATCAACGCTTACTTTTAATCTTCGCTCAAGCTGACGCGCACGATCGGTTATACGAGCTAATCGGTTCGATAGCACGCCTAGCGTTGCTGCGATACCGGTAATTAAAAAGACTGGTGCTACGGCTGTTTGGATTACCTTCGCCATAGTCAAAATATTTATGACTTCTGAGTTCATTGATTTTCCTAAATACTTTTTTTAAGCGATACCAAGACAATAATACAAAAGCTTTCCTATTAATACGATTAGGTATTCTATTTAATAATTATTGATATTTTTAGTCTTGAGCTGTGACACCACAAAAGCCTCACAAAGTTATTATATTTCTATCACGCTTACTTTTATAAGCTGAGAGCTTACTTAAATTAACAAAAGGAATTGATGAGTTCACTGTGTTTTTAGCTATACAAGGTGTAATATTAAATAGTGAACAATCAAAACAAGGAAACTATTATGGAAGAAAATCACAGACCTGAATCTGAAACAACACAATCAACTAGGCAGCCTTTAGAGCCGCAAGCTGCCCCTGTTGAACTGAATAATAAAGATGAGCATACTTGGGCTATGGCTTGCCACTTAAGTGCACTTGTTGGTTTTTTTATTCCATTTGGCGCCATCATTGGCCCTTTCGTTATATGGCTCATCAAAAAGGATGAAATGCCACTGGTTGAAGTACATGGTAAGAAATCACTTAATTTTCAGCTTACATTACTGATTGCTTATGTGGTTTGTTTTATGCTGATGTTTGTTGTTATTGGTGTGATTTTACTGCCTCTGGTTGCTATTTTCTCGTTTATTATGGTGGTGATTGCCGCTGTTAAAACCAACGATGGTAAAGAGTTTTCCTACCCGATGACGATTAACTTTATAAAATAATAGCTAGCAAGCTAGGCATTTTTTTAACCCAGCTATGGCTGGGTTTTTATTTGTGTGAATTAAAGGTGCTATGGCTTATTTAACTCTATTTTTTACGGCATTTGTCTCCGCGACTTTACTACCAAGTTCATCAGAACTCGTGCTTACAGCGATGGTAACCGAAGGGGGTTATTTGCTATGGTTACTTTGGTTGGTGGCAACGTGTGGCAATGTGCTTGGTAGCTGTACTAGTTATTGGCTAGGTACGCAAATAATGCGTTTTAAAGATCGTCGCTGGTTTCCTGTCTCATCAGGGAGTATCACGAAGGCTGAGCTGAGCTTTGAAAAATACGGCGTGTATAGTTTATTTTTTGCATGGTTGCCGATTGTTGGCGACCCACTTACGGTTGTTGCTGGGATATTTAGAGTACGCTGGTGGACGTTTTTGTGGATTGTCACCCTTGGCAAAGGAGTTCGTTATCTCGTCGTACTCGCCTTTGCCACGGGGCTTGATAAGATTATTATTTAGTCCAATCAAGGGTTAATGATACAGAGTCAGCAAAACGCAATGCATGGGGTTTATCTACTCTTACCTTGGCGTAATTTACGCTGCTGTGGCTATGGCACACAGCTAGAATTTCAGCGACCAACTTTTCAAGTAATAAAAAGTGTCCTTGCTCAACAATACTTATTACTTCTTTGGTGATCACTTTGTAGTTAAGTGCTTGCTCTACTTCATCAGTTTCGCATGCTTGATCAGCTGGGTAATGAATTTCTAAGTTAATCACAACATCTTGTTTTTTTTCACGCTCATCAGGGTTAAAACCAATGTATGTACGCAGGCGTAAGTTGGTTACGTTGATAATTGCATTAGCCATTAGCTCAGCCTTTTACTAGTTGTAAAAATTCATTACGAGTTTTTGAATTTTCTCTAAAGCTACCTAGCATAACCGATGTACGCATACTTGAGTTTTGTTTTTCGACACCACGCATCATCATACACATATGCTTTGCTTCAATGATTACGCCAACACCTTTAGCACCCGTTACCTCTTCAACCGCTTTGGCGACTTGATGGGTGAGTTGTTCTTGAATTTGAAAGCGACGTGCGTACATATCAACAATACGAGCAAACTTAGATAAGCCAAGTACTTTGCCATCGGGAATATAAGCAATATGGCAGCGGCCAACAAATGGCAATAGGTGATGTTCGCACATAGAGTAAAGCTCTATATCTTGAATTAGCACCATATCATCAGCATCAGAAGTAAACACCGCGTTGTTGGTGATTTCATCTAAGGTTTGGCGATAGCCTTTAGTTAAATACTCCATAGCTTTGGCTGCGCGTTTAGGGGTGTCGAGTAAGCCTTCACGGTTAGGATCTTCACCTACAGCGCTGATAATTTCTTGGTAACTGTTTTTTAGTTCATTGTGCATAATGTTCTCAATTATTTATAAATTAGTTATTTTAAATGCCGGCCACCATCGACAGGTAATGAGCGTCCTGTGATGTATTGGCTATTTAGTAATAATTCGACACTGTTGATAATTTCTTTACAGCCTGGTTCGATAGCCATTAATGATTTTTTTAGCGTTTTTTGGCGATATTGTTCATCATCACCTTCATTAAAAATAATTAACGAAGGGGCAATCGCATTTACTTTTATATAGGGGGCATATTTAGCTGCAAATGATTTTGTAAGGTTTTCGAGTGCAGCCTTACTAGCGGCATAAGCTAAGTGCTTTGGGCTTCCTTTTTCAATTACATAATCAGTTAAATGAATAATGTCTGCAGGCTGATTATGCTGCTGATATGCTAATAACAGCTCACTCACAGCTAAGTTTATTAAATAAGGCGCTTTAGCATGAATACGCATCATGTTATCAAATAATGCAGCACTGTCAGGGTTGTTTGCTTCACAATCCCAACTAGAGGCATTATGAATAACCGCTTTTAACGACTGACAATGTTGCTTTAATAGCGTAATAAATTCATTAATTGCGGTATCGGTATTAAAATCTGCGTAGAGGCAAATTGCACCTTTCGCTTCGAGTTTATCAATAGCGGCATGGCGAGTACGATAGGTAACAATAATAGATTGCCCAGAAGCAATAAAGTGTTCGGCCAATGCTAAACCAATTCGTTGGCCTGCACCGGTTATTAAAATCGGTGATGTCATAAAGTTTGTTGTTCTCAATTTAACACGGTGTTTTATTGCGCCCACTATAAACTAAATGGCGGTAATATTTCATCCATAGTGACGTCAGCTATACGTAAAAAACCTTTACAACGATCAACGGTTTTATTTTAGCCTGATATAAAAAAGCAGTTAACGAATTGTCATTGGCGTTAACTGCTCTTAATTTAGCGTGTGATAGCTGTAATTAGCTATAAATAATTACAGCTCATCATAAATTGTAGGTATTGCTTGGCGTTTATGTTGGGTATGTTTGTATATTGCGATGAGCTTTTCTTTTACTTCGGTCGCGACTTCTTTGCCTTCTAAAAAGTCATCAATTTGCTCATAACTTAAGCCTAATGCTTCTTCATCTGTAAGGCCTGGGCGGTCGCATTCTAAATCAGCCGTTGGCGTTTTATGAACAAGAGCGGCAGGGGCTCCTAATTGCTCAGCAAGGGCGCGAACTTGGCGTTTTGACAAACCAAACAGGGGGGCTAAGTCGCAAGCACCGTCACCAAACTTGGTATAAAAGCCAGTAATATTTTCTGCGCTATGATCGGTGCCAACCACTAAGCCTTGGCAAAAACCGGCAATTTCATACTGCGCTACCATGCGCTGACGGGCTTTGACGTTGCCTTTAATAAAATCAACTTGAGTTTGTTCAGGTAATGACTCATCCGCGCCTACAATCGCGGCGAGTGCTTGCTCATGCATGCCGTCTGCGCCGGGTTTGATGTTAACTGTGAGGCGTTTACTTGGCTTGATAAAATCAAGTGCCATTTGTGCTTCATCTTCATCGGCTTGCACGCCGTATGGTAAACGCACAGCAATAAATTGATAGTGAGGTGTAGTGTGTGCTTGATTCAGTTCATCAACAGCAAGTTGGCATAAACGACCGCAGGTTGAGGAGTCCACACCGCCACTAATTCCTAAGACTAAAGAGCGACACTTGGCAGCCTCTAGGCGATTTTTTAGAAAGTTGACTCGACGGGTGATTTCAGCGGTTACATCTATAGTCGGCTGTACTTTCATTTCAGCAAGTATCTCAGCGCGCATTGGTTTGCTCCTCGTGTTGATTAGGGGGTAATTATGTAATGAGATTAACCGAAGTTAAAGCCCTAAATGTTGTTTTATTTTTGCAAGCTCGGTTTTTAGTTCGTCAATTTCAGCCTGTAATTCACTGAGTTCATCGGTTTTAAATTTAGTCACTGGTACCGGCTCTGTGAGGGGGCTAGGGCTTTTCGCATCACAAAATAAATGGCTATAACGGCTTTCGCGTTTACCTGCTTCTCGTGGGTGTTTAGTTACCAGATCTAAGCCCGTTAATGTATTCAGTGCGGCTTCTACTTCATTAACATTATTAAATTCAGCAAGGCGATTACAGCGTGTTCTTAATTCGCCAGGTGTTTGTGCGCCTCTTAGTAGCATTAAGCAAATAATAGCGCGTTGTTGCTCACTGAACTGTAAATTGCCAAACTCGGTATTGCAAAAGCGATGTGCATATTTATTTACTCGTCCAGATAGCCCTTCATCGAGGGTAACTAAGTGTTCTGAAATTAGTTCATCTAGGGTGTTTTGTACTTGCTCTTCACTCAGTGTAAGTATTGGGTCACGGTTTGACTTTTGGTTGCAAGCATTGGTTAAACTATTTAAAGATAATGGGTAATGCTCTGGCGTAGTGCTTTGCTTTTCTAATAAACAGCCGATTACTCGTTGTTGATTTACGGTTAACTGCATAATATTTCTCTGCCTACTTAAAGTCTTAGCTTAGCGCGTTATTGATGGCTTAGCCATTGTTGTAGCATAGGATTAAGGACTTTAAAATCAAGTGGTTTCGTTAGGTAGTCATTCATGCCGGCAGCTAAACACTTTTCTCTATCGCCTTGCATGGCGTTAGCTGTGAGCGCAATTATTATTGTCTCTTTATATTCCTCTCCCGCTTGGCCTTGACGAATTGCTTTTGTTGCTTGATAACCGTCCATTTCTGGCATTTGGCAATCCATTAAAATGAGTTGATAAGGTGCTGAGGCTTTTTCTTTTATTTTAGCGATAGCTTCAAGGCCATTTTCAGCAATATCAAAATTGACTCCTGCTTGCTTTAATAATGCAGACGCCACAACTTGATTAACTTTGTTATCTTCAACTAAAAGCACTGTAACACTTTTTTCATCGGCAAAATTACTTAAGGTTACCGATGTTTGTGGTGGCGTATTAATTTGTTGTTGCTCTATGTATTTATCGTTCGCTAAAGCATCGAATAAGTCTGATGGAGTTAGTGGTTTAAAGATAATGCTGGCAATCTCAAAAGGTAAATTCGCTTCCTCACGAGAAAAGCCCATTGGTGCCATTAGAATCAATTTACAGTGATGTTTGGTTAAATATTGGCTAAGTGCTGCAATGCTTTTAGTATCGCTTTGCTGGAAAAAGTAATAATTGAGTAACACTGCGTCAAATACGTTGTCAAAGGCCGCTAGTTGCTGTTGGCAGTTTTCGTAATTGTTGAGAGTGTTAACATTACTGCCCCATAAGCTTAGCTGTTTACTCGCGATGGTGCTACTTAAGATGCAGTCATCAATTATTAGTATTTTTTTATTCTTAATCAAGTGGCTGGGTAGTTGTTCTTCAGTTTGCACTGGATGAACTTTAATAGTAAATGAGAATGTACTACCTTGACCATATACACTCGTAGCACTGACTTCGCCACCCATTAGTTCACAAAGCTGCTTTACAATTGCAAGGCCAAGCCCGGTGCCGCCGAACTGACGCGTCGTAGAGGTGTCTGCTTGGGTAAATGAATCAAAAAGTGTATCTTGTTTATTTGCTTTGATACCAATTCCGGTATCAATAATAGCGCAACGTAAAAAGGTGCCTTCAAAGCTATCTTTAACTTCTGCCGTTACAATTACTTCACCATCTTGAGTGAATTTAGCGGCATTTCCAAGTAGGTTATTAATAATTTGACGCAAGCGGTTAGGATCGCTTTTAATCACATTAAATGTGACTTTGGTGGCATCTAAAATCAATTTACTATTGTTTTGTTCTACCTTTAGTGCAAATGACTCGACAATTTCACCGAGCAACTTAGAAAGGTTAAATGTGACATGTTCAATGTCTAGCTTGCCGGCTTCGATTTTAGAAAAGTCTAAAATATCATTAATAATACTTAACAATGATTGCGCTGATGACTGTGCCAATTCGATATGATGCTTTTGTTGTTTATTAAGCTGGGTTTGCTTGACAATATTGAGCATGCCAAGTACCCCATTCATAGGAGTACGAATTTCATGGCTCATACTAGCTAAAAACTCGCTTTTAGCTTTTACGGCTTGCTCTGCAGTTTCTTTGGCGGTGACTAATTGTTGCTCGGTTTCGATACGTTGCTGACTAGAGTGAAGACTACCAATAAGCGCAGCCACGGCGATTAAAAAACCTTCCTCATTGTGAGTCCAGTGCCGTTTGTTACTTGATTGCTCAGCGCAAACAATGCCCATAACACCAGAGCCTGCGGGAATAATAACATTGAGCATTGATTTAATTTCAAGGGGCTTAAGGTACTGAGCGGTTAAAGGGCTGAGCATAGCGTGATTTTGTGCATCTGTAGCGCTAACCACTGCATGACTTTCAATGGCGGCAAAAAAATCCTCTAATTCACTTTTAAGCCATGGTTTTGCAGTGCTGTAGCTAAGATCATGATTACCATGGAAGGCAAAAAGCTCTAGCTTGTCTTTTGCAGTGTTGAATATCCAAATGCTTGCTCTATCTACTTTTAAAGCATGGCAAATTGCTTGAGTAATAATAGCTTTTGAGCGACTTAGCTCACCCGTTAGAATTAAATCATTAGTGGTTAACGATGCGAGCATTTCGTTGTGCAATGCTATTTTACTATTTTCTAACTCAATCCGTTTGCGGGTATCAATATTTTGTAATGAGCCAAAAATACGCACGCATCGGCCATTTTTTTGCTCTGGCTCACCATGCATAAGTACCCATACGGTTTGCCCTTCAGAATTTATTATTTGTAATTCTACCTCGTAATTCTCGTTGTGTTTAATTGCTCTTTCAATGAGCTTCTGTATTGTATTACGGCTTTTACCTGACTTAAAATAGTTTAAATTAGTGGGCCAGTCGGGCTGCTTATCAAGAGGATATTTAAATATTTTCTTGGTCATATCTGACCAGTAAACTTGCTGATTCTCTAAGTTAAATGACCATGCCCCAACTTGTGCCATATTGCTCATGGTCACGAACATTTGTTCGCTTTGTTGTTGGCGGTTAAGCATTTTTAAAAAGAAAACAAAGGCCCAAATTAGCATCCCGCAAATTGTTAAAATAGTAAATCGTAATGGCCAGATACTTGAACTAGCAGGATCCCATCCCGATTTAGGGCTTACATATAGCTGCCATTCTCCGCCTTGAAAGTGCAGTGGGAATGATAGCGGATCGTTACTTAAAATATCAGTTGAACCTCGAAAATAATCCCCCTCAGTACCAAGACCATCACGGCCCTGTAGCGCTACAAAGTACTCTTCTTCAAGTTCATATAATCCTGCTTTGGTGTAAATTTTATCGATGTCTAACCCCACCGATAATAGCCCCCAGAATTTTTCATCAGGTTCCAAAAATACAGGTACCTTGGCTATTAAGGCTTGCTCTCCTTGTATCAATTCCAGAGGCCCAGCCATAACAATGTTATTGGTATCACGTGCTTTGAGAGCATTGGAACGGTGTTTTTCATTTTCTAAAAAATTAAGGCCAATAGCTGCTTCATTACCTTTTAAAGGGTAGGCCATGCTAATGACCATATTAGGCGCACCGGCAATATTTCGTAACTCAGAGGAGGTTTTAAATAATGGGGCTGCTATTTGTGCGAATCGTGCTTGATCTAAGTTTGGCTCTGCAGCTATTGCTACGCCAAGACCTCGAATTAATTGAATGTTAGCTACTAGAGTGGATTCAATTTGGGTGCGATAGGTACTGACCTCAGAAAGAACCTGCAGCCTTTGTGCTGCTTTTTCACGGTTGTAATTAATGTGATCGAGTACAAAACCTATTAATACAATCAGTACTAGGGAAACCCAAAAAGCGATTTTAAAGTTAGTGGTTTGAAGTTTTTTATTGTTTTTTTGCAAGGGCATCAGCACATCAAACTTTATTGTTAGGCACATTAACTATAGCTAATTTATACGTAGGTGACAGTACCTACGTGGGATTAATTATAGTTATTTTTTTATTGATATAGTGTGTAATATTATTTTTTCATAAAACACAGGTTATGATGGGTTAATACCCGTCAAGGAATACGTTTATGGTTAAGGTAATAAAATGGTTGGTGCTGAGTTTATTAATAATAGCTTTACTTGCTACTGGTGTTTTGTATGCAGTGCTAACGCTTAGTTTGCCCGCCCTTGATGGCCAAGGGAGCAGTAAAGCAGTGACGAATAAAGTGCTCATTGAGCGTGATAAATTAGGCCAAGCCGTTATTCATGCAAGTAACCGTAATGATGCCGCTTATGCACTTGGTTTTGCCCATGGCCAAGATCGTTTTTTCCAAATGGATTTACTACGCCGCAATGCCGCTGGCGAACTCAGCGAGTTATTTGGTAAAGCAGCTATTAATTTAGATAAAAAAATGCGCTTTCATCAATTACGCAAACGAAGCCAATTTATTTTCGAGCAGCTTCCTGAGTCGGATAAAAACTTATTAGCTAGTTATGCAACGGGTGTAAACGAAGGGCTGGCACAAATTGGCTTTAAGAGTTTTGAATATTTATTAACGGGTACAGAGCAAAAGCCATGGCAAAGTGAAGATAGCCTGTTAGTTATTTTTAGCATGTACCTAGATTTACAAACGGCAACCTTTGAGCGAGATAAGGCGCTGATTCAAATTGAACAGCAATTTGGCAGGCAAATGATAGCGTTTTTAACCCAGCCAAGTACTCATCAAGCAGCATTAGATGGTAGTAAGTTAGCGCCTTACTCAGGTGGGATCCCCGCACTTGAACAGAAAGTCGGTACTCATGTTGAGATTGCAGCCAATCAAGAACGCGGCAGTAATAATTGGGCGGTAACAGGTGCATTAACAAGTACGGGCGCTGGTATGCTGTCGGATGATATGCATTTATCTATGGCAGTGCCGGTTATTTGGTATCGGGCGCAACTTAATTATCTTAAAAATGGGCAACAGCATCAGATTACTGGCGTATCTTTACCCGGCGCGCCCGCCATTGTGGTTGGCACTAATAATAAAATCGCGTGGGGTTTTACCAATGGTTACCTTGATACTGCTGATTGGATTGCGATTAATGACACCCATAAAACGTGGCAAGTAAAAGAACAAATAGCGGTTGCAGGTACAGTTGATGAAGATTACTCAATTACCATGAGTGAATACGGCCCTGTACAACAAATTAATGATAAACCGTATGCGTTAAGCTGGGTTGCTCATCATGATTATGCGGTTGACATGAGCTTACTAAAATTAGAGCAAGCTACAAATGTTGATGATGCATTAAGTATCGCTGCTGAAATCGGGATCCCTGTGCAAAACTTAGTAGTGGTTGATAGTCAAGGCAGTGCAGCATGGAAAAATATGGGCGCAATACCAGCACGTAAAACCCCTAGTGAACTTGCAGTACCTGAGGGGCGCTATTCTCCAAAGTGGCACGATAATGAAGTTATAAGACCAAGTGTTAAAAACCCTAAAGATGGTCGGTTATGGACGGGTAACTCACGAGTAGTTTCAGTCCAAGATGATCAACGTTTTGGTAATGGTAGTTATGCACTTGGCGCTCGCGCAAGTCAAATTCGCGATAGGCTTTATGAAAAACAGCAATTTAATGAAGCTGATTTTAACCAATTACAGCATGACAACGAAGCTCGATTTTTAACGCCCTGGCATACTTTATTGCTTAGCCAATTAAAGGCAGCGCCACAAAAAAATAAGCAGTATATACAAGCTCTTGATAGCTGGCAGCGATGTGCTTGTGCAGAGTCTGTAGGATATACATTAGTTAGGCATTTTCGTGATGAAGTGATTAATAGTTTATTTGGTAGCATTGAGAAAAACCTTCAGCAACAACAAGGTAGCTTAGAGTACATAAAGCGTGATTTAGAGCCAGCAACATGGCAACTGATAAAGCAACAGCCAGCCAGCTGGTTAAATAAAAAGTATGCTAATTGGTCCGCGCAAATGGAGGGTGCTTTTGAATTGGTAGTTAAAAAGTTAACTGCCAAATATGGTAATAACTTGCAAAGTTGGCAATGGGGTAAGGTTAATGAGTTAGTGATAGAGCACCCATTTGCTAAACAGATGCCTATTTTAAAAAGCTTTTTAAATATGCCCAGTGCGGTAGGTTTTGGTGATAGCTACATGCCTGCAGTACAAGGTACTAGCTTTGGTGCATCGCAGCGCTTTATTGCGCAGCCTGGGCATTTAGATAAGGCAATAATGGCAATACCTGGTGGGCAATCAGGGCATCCGTTTTCGAGGTTTTATCGTGCTGGGTTTGATGACTATATAAAAGCTAAGCCAACGCCATTGTTACCACAATCGGTGATTCATCGACTCACGATTAAGCCATACTAGCTTGTAGCAGTATATTTGCGCTGGCGGCATTTTAAAGGCGCCTGATGGTACTCAATACATGGATGATAAGTGAGCGCTGGGCGCGGTAAGTGACCATTTAGGGCTAATTACGTATTATCGGCTAGTTGATAAAGCAAAAATGTTGGCAGTGGTTCTGCCAGCTATACTAGGCTTAGAGTGCATCAAGTGGTTACTAAAAAAGTGACTAATTACACTTTTTATCGTAGCTTAAAAAACTCAGCCAATGTTAATATATAAAATTGAATGGTATTTTTGTGCCATTATTTCATATCTGTTGAGCTGAGGTTTGCTTTATTCAGCAGGTATTAATCCCTTTTGCCAAAAGGAGTCGTGTATGTCGGCAGAAAAAACCCACCTTGAGATTTGCAACTTAAGTAAAGAGCAGTATCCACAAGTAAAAACCTTGATGGATCAAGCTTACCCTGGTTTAGGTGGGGCATGGCCAACGCACACTATTTTTAGATTAATAGATCAATTTCCTGAAGGGCAATTAGGCATAATTGATGATGGTGTTTTGGTTGGCTTAGCGTTAAGTGTGCAAGTTGATTACAATCGTTTTTCTAATCCACATACTTACGAAGACATTGTTGATGGCCACGACCGTGTATTTAGCGACCTAGAAGGCGATGCTTTGTATGGCCTTGATGTGGTCATTTCTTCTACTCACCGTGGTATGCGCTTAGGCCGCAGACTTTATGATGCGCGCAAAGAGCTTTGTCGTCAGTATAACTTACGAGCTATTTTAGCCGGTGGTCGTATTCCGCGCTATTTTAATCATAGTAAGGATATGAGCCCGACGGAGTATATTGCTAAGGTTGATCATAAAGAGCTTTATGATCCAATTTTAAGTTTTCAGCTGTCAAATGATTTTCAAGTAAAACGGCTACTTAAAAAATACTTACCAGAAGATCAGGAGTCAGTAGGTTATGCCACGTTACTTGAGTGGAATAACATTATGTATGAACCAACCGACACGGTACTTGAATCGACTAAATCGATTGTGCGTGTCGGTGCAGTGCAGTGGCAAATGCGCTGCGTAGACTCGGTTGATGAATTATTAAAGCAGGTAGAGTATTTTGTAGATACGGTATCTGATTACAAAAGTGACTTTATCCTCTTTCCTGAATTTTTTAATGCGCCGCTAATGGGCTTAACTGAACAAAAAAGCCAAACTGAAGCGATTCGTAATTTAGCTGAATACACTGAAACATTCCGCGATGCCATGTCGCGTATGGCTGTTGAATATAACGCCAATATTATTACCGGTTCTATGCCACTTTCAGAAAATGATAAAATTTTCAATGTTAGTTATTTATGTCACCGCAGCGGTAAAGTTGACGAGCAACGTAAAATACATATTACCCCGCATGAGCAAAACGATTGGGTAATTCAAGGTGGTGATAAAATTGCCGTTTTTGATACCGATGCAGGGCGAGTAGGCATTCAAATTTGTTATGACGTAGAATTCCCAGAACTGTCGCGTATTTTAGCCAAACAAGGTCTAGATATTTTGTTTGTGCCATTTTGGACCGACACCAAAAACAGTTATTTACGTGTTCGTCACTGTGCCCAAGCTCGTGCGATTGAAAATGAGTGCTATGTAGTGATTGCAGGCTCAGTTGGTAACTTGCCAGAGGTAGAAAGCCTCGATGTACAATACTCACAATCGGCGGTATTAACGCCTTCGGACTTTTCGTTCCCGCATGATGCAACGCTTAATGAAGCAACCCCGAATACAGAGATGTTGCTATTTAGTGATTTAGATATGGATAAGCTGAAAATTCTTCACAGTGAGGGGACCGTACGTAACTTAAAAGATCGCCGTGAAGATTTATATGATGTGATTCTAAAAAAGAGAGATAATTAATGGCGTGGATGTATTTAATTATTGCTGGCTTACTTGAAATTGGCTGGCCTGTAGGCTTAAAAATGTCGCAAGAAGGTGAAAACCGTTGGTTAGGTATTGGCATTGCAGTGGTGTTTATGGTTGCCAGCGGTTTTATGCTATGGCTTGCTCAACGTGATATTTCTATGGGTACATCTTATGCCGTATGGACGGGGATCGGTGCCGCGGGTACGTTTTTAGTTGGTATTCTTTTTTATAACGATGCTGCCAGTTTTGGTCGTATTGCTGGGGTGCTGTTGATTATAAGTGGTGTAATTACGCTTAAAATAAGTCATTAATTCAATTATTTAAAGTGTGGCAATAGCCGCACTTTTTATATTGGTAGTATCACTAAGATTGCTGCTATGGCGATTAACACAAGCCCCACACTATCTTGGTGTTTGAGCGGCTGTTTTAACCACAATATTGATATTAAAATAGTAAAAAACACTTCTACTTGACCCAAGGTTTTTACATAAGCAACATGTTGTAAGCTCATGGCACTAAACCAACCAATAGAACCAATACAGCTAAAAAAGCTTACTGCGCTAGTCGTGCGTTTATGTGCCCACATCGCACAAAATGTTGCGGGTTCTTTAAAGGCAATATAACCACATAACATAATAGTTTGTAGGCTAATAATAAACAGCAACACCCATGCGGCAGAATAAGGAAATAGTAGCCCTGAGTTAAGGCTCGCTTCGCGGATCCACGATGAAGACAATGCAAATGCAGTACCACAGGCTAAACCTAGTAGAGCCGTTTTCAAGCTAAAGTGCTTAACATTAGTGATTCCGCTTAATAATAAAACGGCTATAGAGCCAATAAATACACCCAGCCAACCTAGTACTGAGAGAGTGGCACCAAAAAACAATACTCCTAAAATAGCTGCTACCAGCGCTTCACTCTTAGCAAGCCCTGCGCCGACGGCAAAGTTATTCATTTTAAATAATTGCACCATCAACCCTGTCGCTATAATTTGTACTATGCTGGCACCGACAATATAACTAACAAAAGATAGGTTAAAAGTTGGTAAAGCAGCATCCTGATAAAGATATAAAGATGCTAAATAAGCCAAGGCAATTGGACTGGCAAGAATAAAGCGTGCAAGTGTTACTCCTGCAACGCTCACATGTGCACTGAGTTTACTCTGCAGGGCATTACGCCACGATTGCATAAAAGCCGCTAAAATAGTTAAAAAAATCCAAGTCATAATAAAAAACAAAAAATTTGATAGATGGGTAAGTTACCAGTAGAGAAACGCTAATGCGAATCCATAATACGGAATATGAAAATATATTGGCTGCGACAATTTGTCACAGTTTCAAACTAAGCAATCTGAGCTATAGTAATGGTGATGTTATTGTTAGCCGTCATTACTTATATCAGTAGTGACGGCTTTTTTATGCTAGTTTATTGAAAAGTAATAAGAGGAATAACAATGACAACTTTACTGATCTGCGCTTTACTTTCGGTATTAATGCCTTACCTTGCCAAAGTACCGCTTGCTTTAGCGATGCACAAGCTTGACGGCTACGACAACAAGCACCCGCGTGCTCAGCAAGCAAAGCTAAAGGGTTTTGGCGGGCGGGCTTTAGCTGCACACCAAAATTGCTTTGAAGCGCTTGCGGTATTCGCCGTTGCTTTGGCGGTAGTGCTTGGTACCAATAATGTGCATCAAGTAACTGAGCTTTTGGCTGCTACTCATATTATAGCGCGTGTTTTATATTGTGTTTTTTACTACTTAGACCTGGATGTGCTTCGCTCATTAGTGTGGTTTGTTGGTTTAGGCGCAGCTATCGCGATGATTGTGGTCAGTTTCTAACGTCTATACTCAAACCACCTCAATATGCGAGTTTCAGTTGGAATTAAAAGCGATTTAGGCAAGGCATTGATTGCAAATAATAGTGGTTCTATTGTAAAAATCAATAACGCAGTATAAATCGCTTTTAAGCCAACCCTTTGGGCGTTTTACAGGACTTACTCTCATCGTTGTTCCATCTTAAAAGGGACTGCCATTCTTGCAAAGTAACGCCTTGATATTAAGCCCCTGTGAAACGCTGAATTCTGCATCTTGAGATGGGTTGGGTATATATTTAAAAACCACAAAGCAAGCGGCTAAAATAAGGCGCTTGCTTTAGGGTTTCTAAGTGTTGAAACTTATTTTGCAGCAACAGTCACTTTTTCAATCAGACTTTGCGATTTGTATGTTTCATCAAGTGCAAAGTCTAACTGCACGAGTACATCTTTAAAGCCAGAATTTGATGGCTTATATTGCCATTGCTTTAATGCTACTTTTGCCTCCTTATTAAATACACCCGCTGGCTTGGCATTAACGACGGAGACATTTTGTGTCTCACCGTTTGGGCTGATATCGTATTTTAAAACCACGGAACCACTAATGCTTTGCTCAGCAGCATGTGAAGGATAAACTGGTTCAATGCGTATTGTGGGTGAAATGTGCTCTGCTTTAGCTAAAGATGCGTCTGTTTGTTTAGCTGTGGCAAAGCTGCTTAGTATGCCTGCGGTAAAAATAAGTAAGGCACCTTTGGCGGCCAGTGAGCTGTTTCCGGTATGCTTTATTTGCTTGAGTCGTTGTAACATCATGTTTTTATCTCCGTAGTGTGAGTAGGCCATTAAACCTGTGCGGGTGTGTTCTGCACAATTAATCAGTGCTTTACTGTATAAAATTCGTTGTTGAGTACCCTTATTTTCAAGCACTTTTTCATCGCATGACAGTTCTTGTAAGCGTCTAAAGCTTAAGTAGCCTAGCCATGCTACTGGGTTAAACCAGCATATTAATGTTGCTATTAAAAACAGCATATTGAGTAAATTATCACGGCGTTTTATGTGTACTTTTTCATGCTCAATAATAAGCGCTAATGATGCACTATCGGTTTTTTGAACATTTGCAGGGCGCATTCTCGTCTGCTTTAGCCACGAGTTAAGCCCTGCGGTTTTAGTTTTTATGCTTGGTAATGGCTTTACTCTGCTTAACCGCCCTCTCTGAGGGAGGCTTACGTTGCGAATCTATATAGGCAGCGACCTGTTCCAAACTACCGCCGCCACACGATACAACACAGTAGCTAGGAGACCAAAACTTGTCGCCCCAAAGCTTTGTTTTTACTGATTCCCAATAGTCACGTCGAAGTATGTAACTAGACTTACCCTTTAGCTTGCCCACTAAATTAGATACGGCTAGTTTAGGGTGAACCTGCACCATTAGGTGGACGTGTTCGGCCTCAAACCCGTATTCCATTAGCTCGCACTGCATTTGTTCGCAGGTTTCGCTGAATACTTGTTTAAGGATCTCGCCCATTTCTAGCGTGAAGACTTCTCGACGGTATTTTGTAACGAATACTAGGTGTACTTGATTCTTATAAACGCAACTTCTTCCTGTTCTCCATTCGTACATATTAAACTCATGGTTGATTTTTGAGTAGAGCTATAATATTCTGTGTTTAATAATTGAGCAAGGTATTTGATTAATGGCAATTCGTGGATTTAGCATCGAAATAACTGACAGATTGAGTAGCCGTCAGGCTACTCATTTTGCACAGTGGATCGGTGGCTCGAATGTCATGCGTAATCAAAAGATTGAGGAAAGTCTCGAACTTATCCGAGCCGAAAAAGGTTCGGAGATCCACCAGAAGTATGCGGCCATCAAAGCGAAGCCTGAGCTGGCTTTCTTGAAAGAAGTGCCTGTACAAATACTCCGTAACTCTGCAAGTATGCTTATTGCCGACGTTAATGCGTGTAGAAGCGGGCTTAGGAAGTTCCCAAAGCCCAAAGGACGTAACCGTAAACGTAGCTGTGTCGTCACAAAAGAAATGTTCATTATTGAGCCGTTAGATTGTAACAGGACACTTCTAACATTCTATGAGAAGGCTTCAAAGAAGCCTGTAAGAATGTTTTCCATACAACTAGATTACGCGCTTCAAAAGTTGGCTAAACAATTTCGTATTTCGCGCCAAGGTAGACGCTTTCACCTATCGGGGTCGTATAGCGACGGTATAGAATTAGCGGCGAACGAAGAGTTGTTAAATGGCTTTGTACAACAAAATCTAAGTGATGGTGAACTACTAGCTCAAATCACAGGTATTGACCGTGGCGTTAAGCTGCCTATAGCAACAAGCGACGGTTTGCGTAAAGCCTATAGCCCTGATGCGGCTGAGAGACTAAAGCAGCTTGCCCGTAAAAAAGCGCGATATCAGCGTATTTTGGCACGTAAAAAGCGCCAAAATAACAACAAAAACACTAAACGTGTCGAGTCAAACGAGCAACAAAAATTAGCAGATAAAATCGCTAACTTTGATAGTAAAACTGCGCGGATCAGACATGACTTTTTGCACCAGACCTCGAAAGAGGTCGTGCTCGCGGCTAAGCCAATAATCGCTTTGGAATGCTTAAAACTCAAGAATATGACTAAGCGTGCTAAACCAAAACGCGGCAAGCATGGACGCGGCTATGTGAGCAATCGCGCTCGTGCTAAGAGTGGGCTAAATAGAAGTCTACTAAATGTCGCTTTAGGAAAGCTTGGTGATTTCATTAAATATAAAGCCAACGACTACGGCAAGGCCGTAGTCGAGGTAAATCCTGCATTCACGTCGCAGACGTGCCATGTGTGCGGTGAAAAGAGTACAATAAGGCCACAACAAGATACATTAATTTGCCTTAACGGTTGTGGTACTTTTCATGCGGACGACAATGCCAGTATTGTCATTGCGCAACGTGCTGTACCTTACATTCAAGAGTCTATGTTTGCCCAGAAAGCAAAACCTCGTAAGAAAACAGCAATACGTAAAAAGGCGGTAATACCGCCGTTGGGGAATGAACTGACCTCAACTGAAAAACCAGGAGAGTTAGAGGCTGCATCAACGGATGTGTCCCTTGCGTGCTCACGCACGCAAGCTGACGTAAGACCGTCACCGACGGCAAGTCTTGTACCAAGAAACTCTCTTACAACAATGGACACCAGTCAAGCTGGTGTCTTGGAAACTCGATAGCTTTAGCTACGAGTAGTTCATCATATTCACTAGGCAGTACAAGTTGGGTGCGAAACAACCCAATGACCATAGGCGTGTTAACGGCGCCGCTTTGTAATAACGCAATATTGAGGTTTTTATTAGTTAGTTTAAAGCTATTAAGTGGAGCAAGTCGCAGTTGTTTTATAAACCGTTGGTGCGTGATCACAGTTAGTAACGTTAATAGAGCAAGCACCATGCTATAAATTAATGCCCAACTAATACTTAACTGAGTATCTAAATTTCGCTCCGGCGTTATCAACATGGTGCTCATTGCTGTATTTTGAATTGGCTTGAAATGTTCTGGTAAGTTAATAAGTAACAGCGAAGTTGGTAATAATAGCCATAACTTATAGACAAAATTTGCGCTGAGCCACTTTAGAGAATAACGTTCCAAAACCAATAAGCTCAGTATTAAAAACGCAATGAGCAGTTGCTGTTCAATAAGCCAGTTAAAAGTGCTTTCTAACATAAGAGTATCCTTACTTTTGTTGCTTTTCCCACTCATCAATCACCTTTTTCAGCTCATTGATGTCTTGTTGCGATAATTGCTCAGATTTAGCAAAACCACTGACCAGTGGTGCTATACGGCCACTGAAAAAGCGCTCAATAAAGTTTTGGCTTTCTTTTAAGGTGTATTCAGCACGTTCCATACAAGGGGTATAAATATACTGGCGGCCCTCTTTTTCAAAGCTCAGGGCATTTTTTTTAACTAGGCGGCCGAGTAGAGTTTTTATGGTTTTCTCGTGCCATTGTTTTTCATCACTTAGTCGTTCAATTATTTGACTTGCCGTAGCGGGGTAGTTTATCCAAAGCGCATCAAGCACTTCAAATTCAGCCTTTGAAAGTTCAATCATAAAGTTTGCCTACAGATGTAATCCTTGACTTAAGATTACACCTGTAATCAGTTTGTGCAAGTGTTTTATACAAAAATTAATTAATTTTTTAAAATGGCTGATTTATTGATTTTAAGGAAGGTGTTCTCGGGTATGTTCAACTCAGCGAGGTTAAGCGCCGCAATTTGTTCGCGGTATAAGTCAATAACTTGATAGCCACAGTAGTGCGCCATTTTACGAATTTGCCTATTAAGCCCCTGTTTTAAAATGATACTAAATTGCTTGTTTGTTACCTTTTCGACTTTACAGGGTAAAGTTAGCTGCTTATTTACTGGCACACCCGCTGCCATTTTTTGGCAAAAATTATTATCAAGTGGCTTATCTACTGTCACTAAATAGCGCTTTGGCTGGTGGAAGTCTGGATGAATTAATTGATTACAAAACTCACCATCGTTAGTCAGGATCAATAAGCCACGAGAGTCTTTATCGAGTCGACCGATAGGGTATATCCGAGTACCTGTAGGTAGATGATGAATTAAGCTGCTTCTACCTGCTTGATTAAGCTTGCAGTCAATTCCCACCGGTTTGTGATAAGCGTAATAAATAAGCTTTGCTTGACCTTGCACACGCACGCCATTTACCCGTATATAGTCGTTATCATCAACATGATCAATGTGGTTAGCTAACTGGTTATTTACCAGCACAACACCTTCGTCTATTAATCGTGATGCTTGTTTACGTGAACACAGGCCCGCATGGGCGAGATATTTTGCTAAGCGGGTTTTGTTTCTCATAGGGGGATCTTTGGTTTGGATTGATCAAAGTATATCAAGGCTGCGTAAAAATACGCACTACACTTTGCAAAAGGTTAATGCTATGGCGATTAAGTTATCTGAGCTGGGTCAACACCAGCCAATACAAAAAGTGATTTTGCATTCATTGGAGATGGTGCTTTATCAAGTTTCAGTGATGATAAATAATGTAGAATACTATGTGACTGACGATAAAGGGGAGTTTATTCGCGGTCTGAGCCCATTAGATATTCAAAAGCGCCTAAAGCATTTGAGTTATGCGCAGATGGTATTACGCCACATCAGCGCCTATGATGAAATGTGTGGTCAGCCAGAAAAATGTGCGAGTAATATGCTTGAGGTTTCATACGCAAATAATAATTTGTATTAATTAGCTATTACCTTAGACTGGCACTTTTCATTGCGACTTAATAATTATGTATCAATTAAAATCGGATGATAGTGAAAGTTTAAATCAATTACTTCGTGAGCATATAGTAGATTTCAATAAGGCGCACTTTGATGCGTCACGCTTGCCTCTTGGCTTTAAATTTGTTGATAAAAATCAGCAAATAGTTGCAGGTGTATTTGCACAAGTGTTTGGTCATTGGCTACAAATTAACTGGTTGTGGTGTGCGCCAAATGTACGTGGCAAAGGGTTCGCTAAAAAGCTGTTAGATAAGGTGGAACAAAAGGGTAAAGGATTAGGGGCACTATATGTACAGCTGGATACACTCGACTTTCAGGCCAGGCCATTTTATGAAAAAAATGGCTATTCAGTTAAGTACCAAATGAATAATTACCCTCTGACTGGTACGCGATTTTTTATGGAAAAAGTGCTTTAACCTTTATTTTTTAATACATCTTCATTTTTAAAACTAACCCCTAAAAACGGCGTCGTCTCTGGTGCGAGCATGAAGGTACGAATATTCATATGATCGCTACCGGTGGGGTTGTTGAGCACATCATCGTGATAAAAAGCACCAAAGCAGTCTAGGGTATTTTGTTTACTCAGTTGATTAAGTTTGGCAAAAGCCAATATTTTACATGAGCCATTATTTTCGCTTGCAGTGCTTTCTATACCGTGGTTATTAAAAGCGCCGGGGGTAAAGTGGTAGTTGGCGTCTATTACTGCCATAGTATCTGAAAAATCGATATTTTGTGGTGAGTTAGCGAGTTTAAATAAAAAGTTATTAAGCGTCATTGTTCATCCTTAATTATTATGGAGCTAACTCTAACTGATCGGTTTGCTGATTAATATTGAATTTAAAGTGATTTAAAAAATTCATACCAAGCAATCCATAACCAGTATGGTTATCAATAATCAAAATATCAAAGTTGTTTAATTGCTGTTGGCCAATGGTGATTGACTCAACACGGTAGCGCTGTGCAGTTACCTTGCCATTGGCGGTATTCACCATTAAGTTGCCAAGGGGTTGTGGTGCCGTTACTAGTTGCTCAAACACCGTGCGTGGTAATACGGTAAAACTGGCGCCGGTATCAAGCATTAGCGTGGCGTTAGTATATTGATTAAGCGTAGCCTCTACCAAGTAATGGGCACCTTGTTTTTGCAGAGAGATTAAATCAATCCCAGCATTTTTATTATCAATTAAGGTTTGCAGTTGTTCAACCTCTTGCTGCATTGAGTGCTCGGTGGGGAGACGATCTAAGGTATTTTGAGCGCTTAACAAGTCATCTAGCTGATAATAAGCACTTGCCAGTGCCAGTAGGTAACGCGGTTTTTCATTGTCATAATCAAGCCACACTAAGGTTTGGGTAACCATTTTTTGCCACGCCTGTTGCGCGGTTAATTCGTTGAGCTGATCATTGGTTAGCTGCATTAATTGGTTACTGAGCTTGGCTTTTAGTGGCTCATCAGCCAAGGCATGTAATGCGTATAAGCTGATAATAGCATTGTGTATCTCGCCTTGTCTTAGTAACCGCTGTGCGTCTTGGTAAAGCATTTTTAAATCATAGGGGCGGCGTACTAAAAAGGCATTTAAAAATTGCTCGCTGGTAATAAGTTCATCATTTAACAACCACCTCTCGAGCGTTGACAGCCAATTTGTATAAAGTGCTTCAGCAGCAAGCGGGTGGCTATCTTCAAGGGCAAGATACAGTGTTACTGCATGCTCATAATCGCCATTTTCAAAAGCATGTTGGGCGGCTTGTGTTGGAGACGTTTGACTGAAAGCTAAGGGGGTTGCGCTATGGCTTTTTTGTGTTGCCTTTTGTGGTTGCGCAATTGTATTTGGCCAAAGTAAGTATCCATTTAAAGCGATCGATAACGTCAATAAACCACTTACTACTTTGCTATAAAAAGTCATAGTTTACTCACACATAGTTTATAAAATATTGAAGCGCTTGAATATCGGTTATTTCAACATCGGCAAGGCCTCTATATGCGTAATTAGCTTGTTGATTATTAAGCCAAACCGACTGACAACCTGCATTGTGGGCGCCTTGCACATCGGTATCTAGACTATCGCCAATATGCAAAATGTTCTGTGGGGCGACATTTAACTGCTTTGAGGCTTGTTCAAACATGGCTGTATGCGGTTTCGCTTTACCATTTATACCTGCTTGCAGTACTAACTCAAAGATACCTCTAAGATTAAACTTATCAATTTCAACATTGCCGTTGGTAATAGCAATTAAGCGGTACTGTTTAGCGAGTTTAGTAAGTAAGCTTAACACCTCATCGGAAACAGTAATTTGGCTGCGCGCATCTGCAAAGGCTTGATAAGCGACTGTTGCATGATGTTCAACCTCATTGGCTGTAAGGCCCATTTTACCAAGGCCAACACGTAAGGTGGCTTTACGCCAAAGCGTAACATCGTCGACAAGACCGGGTTGCTGTTTTACTGCCTGTTCGCGACATTGTTGCCAGTACTGTTTACCTTGAGCCTGCCACTTCGGTAAGGTATTAAGGTAATCCATTTGTGCTTGAACAGCTGCTTTAATAATAGGGTGGTTATTATAAAGCGTGTCGTCTAAATCAAAACTAAGCACAGAGAAAGGTGAAATAGCTCGGTTAAAACGGATCATAATGGGCTCTTTATTCGGGGCGCTTTTTAGCTCGCGGGTGAGTGTTATCGTATACTTTGGCGAGATGCTGAAAATCTAAGTGAGTATAGACTTGCGTGGCCGATAAACTACTGTGGCCTAACAGTTCTTGTACTGCGCGTAAATCGCCAGATGATTCTAAAATATGCGATGCGAACGAATGACGTAACTTATGCGGATGAACCTGTGAGCTAATACCTTGCTTAATACCCCATTCTTGCATTCTTAAACGTACTTGGCGCACCGAAATGCGGTTCTTTTTACTGCTCACAAAAATAGCTATTTCATCAGGTTTAGCAAATTGAGCGCGAACTTTTAGCCAATCAGTGAGCGCATCAAGCGCTTTTGAACCAACGGGTATTAAGCGCTCTTTATTGCCTTTACCACGTACTCGTATTTCTCCTTCACCGCGTTTTATATCTTGTAAGTTTGCACCGACTAACTCGCTAATACGTAAACCTGATGAATACATAAGTTCCATCATAGCTTTGTCGCGGATGGCAAGCGGATCATCAACATCAATATCTAATAACCTTGCCACTTGGTCAACATCGAGATTTTTTGGTAATGGCTTTGCAAACTTAGGGCCTTTAATAGCCTCGGCAGGGTTGTGGTAATGTGTTGTATGGTCGTCACTTTTGTTTTTTAAAAATTTATATAATCTACGAATACAACTGAGCTTTAAGCTAATGGTACGGCCGCTCAATTGCTTGGCGCGTAGCTGCATGCTGTAACGGCGTATATGTTCGCCTTGTACTTGTGACCAATTATCGCAGAGCTTACTAAAGTAGAGTGCGGCAAACTGTAATTGGCTGGTGTATTGCAAAACTGTATGAGCAGAGTACTGTCTTTCATAACGAAGATATTCGCCAAAGGCGGTAATTGCTGTGCGCCAATCATCGTGTAGCTCATTGCAAAGCTCATTGACAGTGGGCGGCACGCTTTGGCTCATGCTCGTTCCAACTCTAATAATCTTAACTGTAACGAACGGACAAACTCTAATATGAAAAAGCTGTCTTTAGCAGGCTCAAAATGGCTCATATTGTCACTACCAAAAGCAAGAATGGCCACTGGGTTCTGATTGTTGCCAATCAAGTAAAGTGCGGTTGATTGGGTGCTTTTTGAAAAAAGCAACTCTCGTTCTTGTTCGTTTGCACGGCCTAAATAGCTGCCTGAGTCAGCAAGCCTGTGAGCAATTAAGTCATCATATTTTTTTTCGTAACGCACTAAATGGCATTCGCTAACCTCTGGGTTCGTACAAATGATATTACGTAAATTGCTCGCTAAGGTTTTAAAGTCGTAATTGGTCCAAAGTTGACGATGGCACTCGCTAAATAAACGATAAATCAGTTCATTTTCTTTAGCTTGTGCGATAAGTGTATCTATTTGGTTTTTTAATAAAGTATTGTGCTCACGCAGTTTTCGCTGCTGAATATGTACCAGCGATGTTGCGCCTTGGGCTTGCTGTTGTAGCTCAAGCTGAGTTAATAGAGCCGGATTTTGTAGTAAAAAGTCTGGGTTTTGCTGTAAATACTCAGTAACTTGTTGAGGTGTCACTTGGCTCATAAGGCTACCTGCCCATCAAATATATGTTCTGCTGGGCCGGTCATACGTACTGGGTGACCTTCACCTTGCCAACGAATTTGTAAGCTACCACCTGGTAAATCTACTTGTACGGTGGTCGTTAATTTACTTTGAATTTGCCCAATCACCATAGCCGCACAAGCTCCTGTGCCACAGGCAAGTGTTTCGTTTACGCCGCGTTCCCACACTCTTAGTTTAATATGTTCTTTAGAAATAACCTGCATAAAGCCGACATTAGCGCGTTGTGGAAAGCGTTCGTGACTCTCTAAAAGTGGCCCAAGGGTGGCAACGTCAGCAGTGTCAACATCATCCACTTCTAACACACAGTGCGGGTTGCCTATCGATACAGCTCCACTAAAAACGGTGTGTTCTTCTGCGCGGATAATATAAGTAAGTTCGCGCTTTGTGGCTTTTAATGGAATTTTGCTTGGTTCAAAGCTGGGGTGTCCCATATTAACCGTGACTTGGCCGTCTTTTTCAATGTAAAGAGTAAGGTTTCCTGATTTAGTCGAAACCGTTACTTTATGCTTATTAGTTAAGCCTTTCATACGTACAAAACGCGCGAAACAGCGAGCACCGTTGCCACATTGTTCTACTTCGTTGCCGTCAGCGTTGAAAATACGATAGTGAAAATCAAGATCAGGAGAATAAGGAGCTTCGACCATTAATAGTTGGTCAAAGCCTATGCCGAAGTGACGATCAGCCAGCTTTTTGATTTGATCTCGGGATAGAAAAACATTTTGTGTAATGTTATCAATAACAACAAAGTCGTTGCCTAAGCCGTGCATTTTTGAAAAATTAACTAACATAGCGCTCTAATTCGGTTTTGCTCTGTGCTAATCATGCCACAGAGCGCCACCGTAATGAAAACGTTTATGGTAAAATTTTCTCACCTTGCCAAAGGTTCTCAAGTAACTCGCGTTCGCGGATAACAAAGCTTTGCTCGCCATCAACCATAATCTCAGCCACTTTTGGGCGTGAATTGTAGTTTGAGCTCATGGTAAAACCATAAGCGCCAGCACTACGCTGGGCCAGTAAATCCCCTTGTTCTAAGGCAAGCATGCGATCTTTACCTAAAAAGTCACCGGTTTCACAAACGGGACCGACAATGTCAAAGTTATGAGTGGGTGTACTGTCATTGCGTGGTGTAACAGGCACAATGTTTTGCCATGCTTGATAGAGCGAAGGGCGCAGCATATCGTTCATGCCTGCATCGACAATGGCAAAAAACTTGTCTTGATTTTGTTTTATAAACTCGACTTTTGTCACTAAGATACCAGCATTGGCAGCAATGGCACGACCGGGCTCAAAAATGAGTTCAAGGTGTTTATAATCAGCTAAACGCTCAGTAACAAGAGCAACATACTCGCTAGGGTGTGGTGGTGCTTCGTCGTTGTAAGTAACGCCTAAGCCGCCACCAATATCTAAGTGGCTAAGATTGATGTCGTTCGCTTTTAACTCATCAATAAGCGCCAGTACTTTATCGAGCGCTTCTAGAAATGGTTTTACTTCTGTGAGCTGTGAGCCGATATGGCAATCAACCCCGGTGATTTTTAAATTCGGTAATGATGCCGCGTACTGATAAACGCTAACGGCTGTTTGAATATCAATACCAAATTTATTTTCTTTCAAGCCCGTTGAAATATATGGGTGCGTTTTAGCATCAATGTCAGGGTTAACTCGAATTGAAATTGGCGCAACGAGATTTAATTCAGTAGCAACTCCTGAAATACGGTCAAGTTCAGATACCGATTCAACATTAAAACATTTAATGCCCAATTCAAGGGCGTAAGCGATTTCGTCTGCCGTTTTAGCTACGCCAGAAAACACCACTTTTTTAACATCACCGCCAGCTTGCATGACTCGCGCAAGCTCACCTTTTGATACAATATCAAAACCGGAACCAAGACGAGCAAGTATGTTTAATACGGCTATATTTGAGTTTGCTTTAACAGCATAGCAAACTAAGTTTTTATGTTCAGTCGCTGCTTCAGCAAACGCTTTATAATGACGTTCAAAAGTTTGGCGTGAATAGATATAGCAGGGTGTACCATACTTCTCTACAATTTGATTGACAGCGGTGTCTTCAGCGTGCAGCTGGTTATTTTTATATTTAAAAAAATCCATCTATTGTTCCTGTTTAGGTTCAGTTGTTGATGATGGGGTAGTAGCGGGAGCTACTTGATCCGGTTGATTTGGTTCATTTTTTTCTTCTTGCAGGTAAAGAGGCCCGCTTTGCCCGCAACCGGCTAATACGATAAATAAAATACCTAGTACAGGTATGTACTTTAATTGTTTAAGATGTGTCTGTTTCATTAGATTAATCGCGTTGCTGGCTTTATACTCGCAGAGTACCAGAATATCTAAAAAATGCAGCTATTCGCGGATGATTTTATTCCTGTTACACTATCTGCATGTCCTATGTACCCAATGCTAGGTTCAGCCTAGAAAATGCTCGTAAAGGAAATGATAATGACTGATCATGAATACCATCAATTAGCCGAAGCCCTAATGTTCACTATTGAAGAACAAGTAGATGATTGTGGTGCCGATTTAGATTACGAATCAGCTGAAGGAATTTTAGAAATTATTTTCCCTGATCGCACTAAAATTGTAATTAATAAGCAAGCGCCTTTACATCAAGTATGGGTAGCAACTAAATTTAATGGTCACCACTTTGAATTACGTGGTGATAAGTGGATTGATAACCGCTCAGGTGCAGAGTTTTGGCAATTTATAAATGAAGCAACAACTCGACAAGCAGGCCAACCAATTGAGTGGCAATCAACGTTATGAGTTTAGAATTTGTTGAACACCCAGCAAAAACTGAGCACAAAGCCAGTGTTATTTGGTTGCATGGTTTAGGCGATTCTGGTGATGGTTTTTTACCTGTTGCCACGCAATTAGCTTTACCTGATGAATTAGGTGTGCGGTTTATTTTTCCTCATGCGCCAATTCAGCCAGTAACGCTGAACGGCGGAATGGCAATGCGCTCATGGTACGATATTAAATCAATGGATCTAGAGGCGCGGGCCGATGAGGCTGGCGTACGAGAGTCAGCGGCTAAAGTTCAGCAGCTTATTGAACAAGAGCTTGCCAGTGGCATTCCTGCTGATAAAATTATTCTAGCGGGATTTTCTCAAGGCGGGGTTGTTTCGTTACACTTGGCACCGCGTTTTACGCAAAAGTTAGCGGGCGTTATGGCACTTTCGACTTATATGTGCGCGCCTAATAAACTTGCAGATGAAGCAAAGCATACAAATTTAAATGTTTTTATGGCTCATGGCCGCCATGACGATGTAGTACCACACAGTGCCGGACGTAATGCATTTGATATATTACAAGCAAATAACATGGATGTAAGTTGGCAAGACTATCCAATGGCTCACCAAGTCTGCGGGGAAGAGTTGGCAGCAATTCGTCAATGGTTAATTGCCCGCTTGAGTTAATTATATAAGTAGCAGAGGCTAGTATGAGTCAAAAAATAGTGATCACCGCCAATATGAAAGGGCCCGCTGAGTCCAAAGTGCCAACGACCACCTATCAATGGCATTGGCGGCGGATTATTATTGCTGCGGGGATTGTGCTGTTATTATTGAGTGCTTTTTACGGTTTAATAAGTTCAGTGAATGCAGAGCAAAGCGACACTGATGACACGCCAAGTGCTGTAACTAAGGCTGTAGCGCTTGATAGTAACCTTGAAGAGCTGGAGCTTACATCAGAGCTAAAACCTGAACTAAAAGCTACAGAGCAAGAGCCTATATTAGCAAAGAGCGAACAAAATGATTTTCTGCCAAGCAGTCAACAGAACAGTTCGACCGTTTCTGAAGGTGACGCAGTAAATCCAGAACGTGTTGTGCAGAAAAGTGATCTGCAGACAACAACCGAAATAGACGAGGATGAGGCCGTTAACGCTGTTGAAGAAGCTAGTAGCTCGGGCGAAATATCAATGAGTAGCACCACCGGCACTACACAAGAGCAGCCGCTTGAAACTAATAGCGAGCAATCAGTAAAGCCCTCAAAACAAGATGACCTAGAAGGCTTTCCACAATCAGCCCATGTCGCTAATGTGGCACTTGGCGCGAGCATTAATACTGAAAAAGTGAGCCGCGCTGTACTGACCCGCGAAGTAAAAAACCGCGAACCAGTGAATGTTTTTCAGGCGGATATTCGTCGTAGTGACTTTACTAAAACCCTCGCCTTTTTTAGTGAGCTTAAAAACTTGCAAGGGCAACACGTTCAGCATATTTGGTATTATCAAGGTGAGGTTGTTGCCAGCATAGATTTAAGTGTAACCACACCGCGCTATCGCACTTACTCAAATAAAAGCATCATGGCAGAACAAATAGGCGAATGGCGCATCGATGTAGTGGATGAGCAAGGCCACTTATTGGCTAAAAAAGAATTCAGAATTTTAGCAAACTAAGCCTCTTGGTTTATTTGCATACGATATTGTATTGGAACCTTTATGATAGATAAAACAAAACACGTTCGCATAGCGACTCGAAAAAGCGCCTTAGCGCTGTGGCAAGCTGAGTTCGTTAAAGCGCAGCTTGAGCACTTGCATGATGATGTAAGCGTTGAACTAGTGCCTATGTCCACGCAAGGGGATATTATTTTAGATACGCCACTGGCAAAAATTGGTGGTAAAGGATTATTTGTTAAAGAACTTGAGCAAGCAATGCTTGATGGGCGCGCCGATATTGCCGTGCATTCGATGAAAGATGTGCCTGTTGAATTTCCTGAAGGCTTAGTTTTGCATACTATTTGCCAGCGTGAAGACCCGCGAGATGCGTTTGTTTCAAATAACTTTTCCAGTATTGATGAGCTACCTCAAGGCGCGATTGTTGGTACTTCAAGTTTACGTCGCCAGTGCCAAATACGCGAAGCGCGCCCTGATTTAGTGATTAATGACTTACGTGGCAACGTGAACACCCGGCTAGCTAAATTAGATAAAGGTCAATACGACGCAATTATTTTGGCGGCTGCGGGCTTAATTCGTTTAGAAATGCATGACCGTATTACGGCCTTTATTGAACCTGAAGTGTCATTACCTGCCAATGGCCAAGGCGCTGTTGGCATTGAGTGCCGCGAAGATGACAAAATGCTTAAAGCGTTACTTGCGCCACTTGAGCATAATGAAACGCGTATTCAAGTTAGCGCTGAGCGCGCTATGAATCGTCGCTTAGAAGGTGGTTGCCAAGTGCCAATTGGCGCTTATGCCTTAGTTAATGGTGAGCAAGTGCATCTACGAGGTTTAGTGGGCGCGGTTGATGGCAGCCAAATGCTTCGTGATGAGGTTTCAGGCCATGTAAACGACGCTGACAAACTAGGTGTTGAGCTGGCTGAAAAACTGCTTGCTCAAGGTGCAGATAAAATTTTAGCCCAAGTGTATAGAGACGCATAAGCCATGAATATACTGATAACCCGACCACACGGAAAAGGTGACGCTTTGGCCCAGCAGCTTCAGCAGGCGGGTTATCAAGCGACTTTATTTCCGGTGTTAAAGCTTGATTACTTAACCCCTAATCAAACTCAACTCACCCCTTTATTGAATGCTGATAAAATTGTGTTTATTTCACAAGACTCAGTAAAAGCGTTACTTGAATTAAAGCCTAACATTAACACCAAAGCACAGTTTTATGCGGTAGGACAGCAAACCGCCGATGCGGTTTGGGATGCTTTTGGCGTGCGTGCTGCACTACCAAAACAGCATGACTCAGAAAGTTTATTAGCACTAGAATCGTTGCAACAAGTTGATAGTCAAAATATTGTATTGGTTAAAGGTAAAGGCGGCCGCACAGTTATTGCCGGTACCCTTAAAGAGCGTGGCGCATTTTTAAATAGCGTGGTGGTTTATGAGCGTACTGCTGTAGATACGCATTCGCAAAAGTGGTTAGACCATTGGCAAAATATAAATGTTAGCGGTATAGTTATTACCAGTAATGCGGCGGTTGACGTGATATTTCGCGATTTACCCCAAGCCCAACTAGACTGGTTATTACAGTGTCAGTTTTATGTGGCGAGCCAGCGAATTGGTGAGCATCTTGAATCGCAAAGCATTAAAAAGACTAATATACACATTGCTGCAGGGGCAAGCGATAGCGCTTTGTTTTCCTGCATCGATAAGCAAGGTAGCATTATGAGCGAAGATCCTAAAGTAACCAGTAAGCCTGAACCGCAAAGCACGGCTGATAAAAAAGCAACCGCTGCAGAAACTAAAAAAGCTTCATCGACGAGTGCTGCTTCAGCGAATAAAAAAGATAATACCATGCACAAAAACCAAAAAGCGGGTGTCAGTAAAACGGGTAGTTTAGCGTTATTAATTTCGTTAATTGTGGCATCGGGGGTGGGCTATCAATTTTATCAAAAGCTCAATACCGAACAACAAGGTGCTAGCGTTATTGCCAAATTAAATGCCGATAACGATATGCTTAATAAAGAGTTACAAGCATTAAAATCGAGACAACAAGAGGTGCAGCAGGCTTTATCTCAAAGCGAGAAAAAAGTCATGAACGCACTTAGCGATAGTGAGGAAAAAACCGCAGAGCAATTACAAAGTGCTTTGCAGCGTGCAGAGCAGCAAACGTATAGCCTAAACCCAAAAGAAGTGACCAGCTTACAGCGTATGGCTGAATTTAAACTTTGGGCAGAAAAAGACTACCAAGGGGCTATTGCTGTATTAAACCGTTTAGATGCCTTATTGGCTGAACACCCCGGTACTGGTGCTATTCGCCAAGCAATCCATCAAGACTTACAGTCACTTAATAGTGTCCATAAAGTGCCAGTTGAAGCGATTTACTTAAAGTTACATGGCCTAACTACGCAATTAGACGAGCTTGCTTTTAATGCTGTGGCATTACCCAGCGAAGCCGGTGATGAGGAGCCGCAAGTTCTAAGCAATGACGTGAATGACTGGCAGCAAAACCTAGCTAAAAGTTGGGAACAATTAATGGATGGCTTTATCAAAATTCGCCAGCGTGAAGATATTGCTATTGAGCCATTATTAACTGAACAAGAACGTCATTTAATAAAACAGCGATTGAGCTTGTATTTATCACAAGCGCAAGATGCTTTATTAACTGGCCAAGCTAGTGTTTATTACACCGCAATAGATCAAGCGCAAAGTTTAGTTGAAGATTATTTCAAACAAGGTGATGCCCTTACAAAAAGTACACTTAAATCGCTGATAGCGTTAAGTAAAGAGCAACTGAATTTTAATACAGAAATTACCTTACAAAGTACAGAGAAGGTCAAGGAGTGGGCACAATGATCCGCTTGATCTTGGTTATTTTAGCTATCGCTGTGTTATTGGCGGTGGCACCTATGTTAATCGGCGAAACCGGCTATGTGTTAATTTCATTTAACAAAACGACTATAGAAGGTTCGATTGTTGCTTTTTGCGCAGTGATATTATTCGCAGGCATGGCGGCATACTTAATATATAAATTAGTACGTTATTTATGGTCTTTATATAGCAATACTCGCCACCGTTTTTTTGCCCGTAGTGAAGAGCGTAAACAACGAGCTATTGAAGAAGGTGTGTGGAGTTTAATTAATGGTGATAGTAAACAGCTTGAGTTAGCACTTGAAAAAAACACCGTGAATAAGCAGTGGCAAGATGTACGTTATGCGCTTTTAGCGCAGGCAGCACTACAGCAACAGAAAACAAATAAAGCTTTAGGTTGGCTGGACAAGATAAGTCCAAGAAATCAATTAAAAGCAGCCAAATTATGGCTTGCAAGTGGCGATTGCAGCACAATTACAGGTGAATTAAAAGCACTTGCAGAGTCAAAGCATGCCAGTACTTTAGAGTTAAAACTATATGCTGAGGTATTAGTAAAGCAGCAAAAGTGGTCTGCACTTGAATCTTTTATGCCACGTTTAGTACAAAAAAATGTACTGTCAGAGGCAAATTGGAAAGTGCTATTTAATGCTTATTTTGCAGCGCAAAGTGAGACAGCGTTAACAGATAAATACAACGGGCTAAGTAAAAAGGTTAAGCCTCTTGCTGAGCAAAGTTACCTGATAGCTATGGCGCAAGCAGGCATGTTGAACAAAATTGAACTAGTACTTGTAAAAATGTTAAAAACCTCTGATAAGCAACAAAAACTGGCTGAAATATTAAAGCTATCGGCCTCGGGTGATGCATTAAAATTGCAAGCAAAAATTCAGGATGAACTTAAAAAAGACCCGGATAATGAAACGTTGTTATTAAGTTTGGCATGTCTTGCTAATGCCCATGGTGAGTATGATTTAGCCTCACGGGTATTCGATAAAGCTTTAACATCATACAACCGCGCTGAATACTTAACTCAAGCACAATTAAGTTATAGTAAAAGCGCACAACCAGAAAAGGCATTAGCGCTGTATTTGTAGGTAACTCAAAGCTTATAAAAGAAGTTGATCCAGTTTAAAGGTTTTAGTGGCGCTCACGTTTTAGCTTTTTTGTTATTTTTATTGGGTTTTTAGTAATGTGTTCTTGGCTATTGATCGTTTTCAGTTGTATTGTGGCTGCTTTTAGCTATACATAAATGCGTATACCGTCGCGACTTATTTATCACGTTAAAGCAGACATATGACCTCAAAAATGTGCACTAAACCAGCTAAGCTTGAATTACCTATTTAAGTGCGTATGATTCGCGAAAATTCAACTGAGACCTAATTATGATCAATAAAAAACTTCCCTTGCTTGATATTCATCGTCACTTAGATGGCAACGTTCGTGCACAAACTATTTTAGAACTTGGTCGCCAGTTTAATTTAAAGTTACCCGCTGAGAACGTCGAGGCATTAATTCCCCATGTTCAAGTGATTGATCCTGAGCCAAACTTAATGGCGTTTTTGCAAAAGCTTGATTGGGGCGTCAAAGTGCTCGGCGATTACGATGCCTGTCGTCGTATCGCTATTGAAAATGTTGAAGATGCTGTTGCGCAAGGGCTCGACTATGTTGAGCTGCGTTTTAGTCCTTATTACATGGCACAAAGCCAGGGATTACATCCGCAAGGCGTCGTTGAAGCCGTTATTGATGGTGTAAAAAGTGCTAGCCAGGGGAGTCCTTTAAAAACCAATTTAATCGGTATTTTATCGCGCACTTACGGTACTAAAATTTGTCAGCAAGAATTAGAGGCGTTGCTGGCGTTTAAAAACGACTTAGTCGCAGTTGATTTAGCCGGAGATGAAATTGGTTTTCCGGGGGAGTTATTTGTTGAGCACTTTAAACAAGTACGTGATGCGTATTTAGGTGCGACGATTCATGCAGGTGAAGCGCTTGGCGCACAAAGTATTTGGCAAGCAATTAATGAGCTTGGTGCAAACCGTATTGGCCATGGCGTTAAAGCAATTGAAGATGCTAAATTAATGGACTATTTGCGCGATAAAAAAATAGGAATTGAGTCGTGCTTAACCAGTAATATTCAAACCAGCACCATCGCCAGTTTAGACATACACCCGCTAAAGCGCTTTTTAGATCATGGTATTTTAGCGTGTATTAATACCGACGATCCTGCGGTTGAAGGTATTGAAATAGCGCATGAATATAGTGTTGCAGCGCCTGCTGCGGGTTTAACTCAATCCGATATGGGCAAAGCCCAAGCTAATGCATTGGAAATTGCTTATTTAAGCGAAACTGAAAAACAGCAACTTAAAGCGCTGGCAGCCGCACGGTAGTTAGTATATTAAGGTGTAAGCAGCTTGGCTTACACCTTATGTTCTTGGCACGATAAGTAATTATTAAACATCGCTTTTAAAATATCGCTTCGGCCAATCATGCCAACTACGGTTGTGCCCTCAACTACAGGGTAGTTTTTCGGTTTACCGGTTTTCATTTTCTCGGCCAGCTCAATAATATTAGTATCACCAGTAACTGTCACGACTTCGGTTTGCATTAGCTGCGATACTTTTACCACGCCATCACAAAAATAACTGCTTTGCATGAGTGGTTTTAACAATTCTTGCTCTGAAATAAAGCCGACTAAGCATTTACTGTCATCAAATACTGGCGCACCGAGCAATTTAAATTTTTGTAATTCGCTAATGGCGGTCGTCATTTCTGTATTAGGGGTAATGTGAGGCAACTTACGCTGCATTACATCGCTTACTTTGGTATTTAGCATCAGGATACCTCTTAGTTATCTGTTAAACTAAGTATGGTTAATGATTGCGGTTTTGTGAAATTGTTTATATGGATTAGTTTGATAGATTTAAACAATGTGACCTCATTGCCAGCCTATCTTCATTAAACTGGCAATGTAGCGCTAGAGATAGGTTGTCTGGGGATTTATTTTATAAACGCAAATGCATCTGCATACATGTTTTCGCGTATTGCGCCGTGAGTGATAAAGTCATCGCGTACGATGCCAATCATATCAAAACGACCTGCCATATAAATATCATACGGTTCAAGAGAAACAATATCATTCATTATTGCTTTATGAACATAGCCGGTATGGCCCGTCCAGTTATCTGATGGGTTTTCGACTACCGGAATAAACTTAAAGTTGTCGCGACTGTCAGCCCATGCTTTCATTTCTGTATGAGCATAAAGTGCTGACTCTTCACGTACCCCCCAGTAAAATAATACTGGGCGGTCACAACCAATTTCACTTAAATGATCAGCCATTGATTTCGCATACGAAAAGCCAGTACCACCGGCAAGTAAAATAATAGGGCGTTCGCACTGCAAACGCAGCTGTGAAATACCTAAGCCAGCTTCAATATCGACAAGCTTATTGTTTGCATGGGCTTGGCGTAAATGTTCGAGAGTTTGCATCGCATATGAATCAGCAGCAGAAGCACCAATATGTAATTCAAGTTCATTACATTGTGACGGGCGACTGGCAATAGAGAACGCACGCTTGTCTTTTTCAGCTAATACCACTAGCAAGTATTGACCAGCTTCAAAGGTAACGCTTTGTGCTGGTTTTAAAATTACTTTGTGAACAAATTCAGTTAAAGGGCTGATCGATACAACTTCAGCGTGTAATGTTTGCATGTTTTACCTTTTATTACTTTTTATTGCAGTTATGCTCTCGAGTTAGTCGATTCTAGCATATCTACATAGGGAGTTTATAGCTTGTTTATTGCTCATACATATACCCAAGCCAGCTCAAGATGCGAGTTTCAATTGGAATTAAAAGCGATTTAGGCAAGGGCATTGATGCAAGTAATGGTTATTCCCTTGGTAAAATCAATAACGCAGTATAAATCGCTTTTAAACCAACCCGTTGGGCATTTCACAGGCACTTACTCTCATCGTTGTTACTTCTTAAAAGGGACTGCCATTATTGCAAAGTAACGCCTTGATATTAAGCCCCTGTGAAACGCTGAATTCTGCATCTTGAGGTGGTTTGGGTACATAAGTAAATTAAAGAATATCCAAGCTATCCCAGAGTTCATCAACACGGTCTTTAGTGGCCTTATCCATAATGATAGGCTCGCCCCATTCACGATCAGTTTCGCCCGCCCATTTATTGGTTGCATCCATGCCCATTTTTGAGCCGAGTCCTGAAACCGGTGATGCGAAGTCTAAATAATCAATCGGGGTGTTTTCAACGAGCGTGGTATCACGAGCGGGATCCATACGTGTGGTAATAGCCCAGATCACATCATTCCAATCACGTGCATCAATGTCGTCGTCGCAAACAATGACAAACTTGGTATACATAAACTGACGTAAGAAAGACCATACTCCCATCATCACCCGTTTGGCGTGTCCCGGGTATTGTTTTTTCATTGTTACTACGGCCATGCGGTAAGAGCAGCCTTCTGGCGGTAAGTAAAAATCAACAATTTCAGGAAACTGCTTTTGTAGAATCGGAACGAACACTTCGTTAAGTGCAACACCTAATACTGCCGGCTCATCAGGTGGGCGGCCAGTAAAAGTACTGTGATAAATCGGATCTTTTCGGTGAGTAATATGCGTCACAGTCATGACTGGAAAATCGTCAACTTCATTATAGTAACCAGTGTGATCGCCATAGGGACCTTCAGGTGCCGTTTCGCCAGGGATAATATGCCCTTCGAGCACAATTTCTGCGCTGGCAGGTACTTGTAATTCGTTAGAGACTGACTTAACCACTTCAGTTTTGCTACCGCGCAAAAGGCCTGCAAAGGCATATTCACTTAGGGTATCAGGCACTGGCGTGACTGCACCAAGGATAGTGGCAGGATCAGCACCCAATGCTACCGACACCGGATATGGCTGGTCAGGGTTCTCCTTGCACCATTCTTGAAAATCAAGCGCGCCCCCACGGTGTGATAGCCAGCGCATAATAATTTTATTTTTACCGAGTAATTGTTGACGATAGATTCCTAAATTCTGACGTTTTTTATAAGGTCCTTTAGTGACAGTTAAGCCCCATGTGATAAGTGGTGCTGCATCGCCTGGCCAGCAATGTTGAATAGGAAATTTTGTTAAATCAACGTCTTCACCTTCAATGATCACTTGTTGGCACGGCGCTTTTTTTACTTCTTTGGCAGGCATATTAAGGACTTGTTTAAAGACAGGAATTTGTCCAAAAGCTTCTTTAATACCCTTTGGTGGCTCTGGTTCTTTTAAAAATGCTAATAGCTTGCCGACTTCACGTAGTTCACTTACATCCTCTTGACCCATGCCCATGGCAACACGCTTGGGTGTACCAAATAAGTTGGCAAGCACAGGGACATCATAACCCTTAGGATTTTCAAATAGTAAAGCGGGACCTTTAGCGCGTAAAGTGCGATCGGCTATTTCAGTCATTTCTAAATAAGGGTCAATTTCTTGGTGAATGCGTTTAAGTTCACCTCTTTTTTCGAGTAAGTCGATAAAATCGCGTAGATCTTTATATTTCATTGTCGGCCGCTTTAAACTGAAAAATACTAAAAACATTATACCCAATAAAGCGCACTAAGCGAACTAAAGCCACTTTTGCGAAATTGGCTGTTAAAGTAGTGAGGTCGTTTTTTATCGAATATTTAGGTTATGGTTTTTATTACATTATTAAGTACATAGGCTATAGTTTACGGCAGGTGTGTAAAATGAGTTTTTAATTAATGGGTGGGGTTATTATAAAAGCAGTGCTTAACATGGTTGTATTTTTCGCACTTGTAATGCCTATAAGCCAGGTATTTGCTGTAGATACTCTAGGACACATAATTGACGAGCAAATTTTTGCTCAGCACAGTGCTGTAATGTTAGTTGTTGAACCGCAAACGGGGGAAATTGTATTTGCTAATAAAGCGGCAGCTAAGTTTTATGGTTATAGCATTTCTCAACTGCAAGTAATGCAGATTCAGCAAATCAATATTTTTACTGAGCAGCAAGTCGCACAGGAGCGCCAAGCCGCATTAAGCAAAGGACAAAATTACTTTGTTTTTAAACACCGTTTAGCCAGTGGTAAAACCCGTACCGTGAGTGTTTATTCAGCTCCTTTTAAGCTTAATAACAGGCGCTTACTCTTCTCTATTATTTATGATATCTCATCTCAGCGCAGCTTAGAAAAAGAGTTGTGGCACTACCAGGAAAACCTCGAAGAGTTGGTTGCAAGCCAAACCGAAGAAATAGAAAATAAACGTGCTGATCAATTTTCATTATCTCTTATATCAATAGCTTTGTTGCTTATTATGCTGGTTATTCTGGCTATTTTAGCGGCTCGTTTGCGTGCTGCTAAAAAGTCAGCGCAAGAAGACAGTGCCACCTTAAAAGCTATTTTTAATGGTATTGATGATTTACTTATTTTTACAAACACTGAGCATACTATTTTAGCGGCTAATACTATGGCTGTACAAAAACTAACTACAGGGAATGGGCTTAAAGGTAAAAATATTTATTCATACATGGAGGCCTTACCACAGAACACCACCATTGATAGTGAATGTCAGTTTAATGGAGCTGAGCAAGCCTTTTGGGGTGAGGTGCGTATAACCGCGGTAACAGATGAAAGTAAGAAACAAGTAGGTGAAATATACTTAATTCGTGATATCACTGAAAAATTAGAAACACGTCAACAACAGCGTCTTGCTAGCACCGTATTTTCAACCACCAATGAAGGCATTTTGGTTTGCAACAGTGACAATAAAATTCAAGCTATTAATGCTGCGTTTACCCATATAACAGGTTATCAAGAGCGTGATGTGCTTGGAGAAACCCCCGCAATATTAAATTCTGGTCGTCACAAATCCTCATTTTTTACAGCGCTTTATGCGCAATTAAGTAAGACAGGGCATTGGGAAGGTGAAATATGGAATCGTTATAAAGATGGCCGCATTTATCCGTGTTGGTTGAATATTTCGGTAGTTTTTGATGAGGAAAAACAAATAGAAGTGTATGTGGCATTGTTTAACGATATTTCGCTGCGTAAAGAAAACGAACAAGAAATGTGGTTACAAACTAACTTTGATAACCTAACTGGTCTTGCTAATCGCTACCACTATAACAGTAAGCTCGATCAAGAGATGATTCGTGCAAACGCTGATAACAAACGCCTCGCAATTTGT
This sequence comes from Pseudoalteromonas sp. AOP7-A1-14, assembly GCF_052376275.1. Taxonomy (NCBI): domain Bacteria; kingdom Pseudomonadati; phylum Pseudomonadota; class Gammaproteobacteria; order Alteromonadales; family Pseudoalteromonadaceae; genus Pseudoalteromonas; species Pseudoalteromonas sp. AOP7-A1-14. Next base: position 79,661 of record NZ_JBQSVO010000001.1, read on the forward strand.
TTTATTGATTTAGACCGTTTTAAAAGTGTGAATGACACCTTAGGGCATAACAGTGGAGATATACTTTTACTTGAGACGGCAAAAAGGCTTAAGGCCTGCATGCGCAGTCGGGATGTAATTGCGCGCTTTGGTGGGGATGAATTTGCTTTACTACTGCCAGGTATTAATACACTTAGTGATATTGAACAGTTAGCGAAAAAAGCACTAAAAGCACTTAGCTCTGCATTTCAAATTGGTGAACAAGAGGTATTTGTATCGGGGAGTATGGGGATCACCATTTATCCTGATGATAGTACCGAACGAAAAATATTATTACGAAATGCAGACAGTGCTATGTATAAAGCAAAAGAGCAAGGTCGTAATTGCTATGAGTTTTTCACTCGGGGTCTGCATGAACAGGCAACGGCTCGTAGTAAGTTAGAAAATGCCTTACATAAAGCACTGAGCAATAATGAGCTTATGGTTTATTTTCAACCTATTGTTAGTAACGACAAAAAGAAAGTTGGCTGTGAGGCTTTGTTGCGCTGGTATAATCCCGAGCTTGGTCACGTATCACCTGCTGAGTTTATTCCGATTTGTGAAGACTTAGGACTTATTATTCCTATAGGAGAATGGGTGTTAAAAGAAGCATGCAGAGAAGCCGCTAAGTGGTGCGGCCAATTTGGTGAGCAATTTTTTGTAACGGTGAACCTATCAAGTGTGCAGTTTATTCGCCAAGATATTGCTCGATTAGTGAAAGAGGTGCTGCAAGAGTATAAGCTTTCTGCAGAGTGTTTAACTTTAGAAATCACCGAAACTTTACTAGCAGATAACAGCCCTAATACTTTGCAGCAATTAAAAGCGATACGTGCTTTAGGTGTTGGTCTTGCTATTGATGACTTTGGCACTGGGTATTCATCACTCAGTTATTTGAAACGCTTTCCGTTAAACAAGTTAAAGATAGACCGTGAATTTGTTAAAGATTTACCAAACAATAATGAAGATTGCGCGATGGTGAGCGCGATTATTTCTTTGGCTAGTAACTTACGCCTTGAGGTTGTTGCTGAAGGCGTGGAAACGTCGGCGCAGAGAACTTATTTATCATCCCTAAACTGTGACTATATTCAAGGCTTTTTATACAGTAAGCCGCTACCAGCGGATGAGTTTGATAAATACATAAAAGGATTTATTGAACAACAAGGTAGTGGCTAACTTCGATTTTAGTTATGCACTTGCTATCCGAGTCCAAGGCTTAAATTTATTGCTTTACTGTAAGTTACAGGTTTGTTTATTACCCTCAATAATCAACATTGCTTCGCTACCCTTACTCCAAAATAAAGCATTATCATTACTATACTTCACACCTGATGCGCCTTTTTTCTTCGTTAATTGGTACTCTTTTTGGTTATATTTTAGCGTGGCGCTTTTATTATCAATACTGGTAAGTGTTGCGGTTAACTGGTTATCACACGCAAATGTTTGGGTTTGTGGTTGTTCGGTACATGCGCTAATTCCAAATACGCCAAGTGCGATTAATAGTGTTTTATACATAATAAAGTACCTTTGTTTATCCTATTTTTTAACTAGCATAGCAAATCAAAATTAACCGTTGGTGAAAGTTATAAGTTAAGCTATTTTATATTATCGATAAAACCTATTGGGAGGAATGTCATGGCAGGTACAAACCTTTTAACTTTACTGGATGATATTACCACCTTACTTGATGATATTGCGACCATGAGTAAAGTCGCTACGAAGAAAACCGCAGGCGTGCTTGGAGATGATTTAGCATTGAATGCACAGCAAGTGACAGGAGTTAGTGCTGATCGAGAGTTACCAGTGGTTTGGGCGGTTGCTAAAGGATCTTTTTTAAATAAAACCATATTAGTACCCGCCGCACTATTGATTAGTGTGTGGCTGCCTTGGTTGATAAGCCCGTTATTAATGATGGGTGGATTGTTTTTATGTTTTGAAGGAGCAGAAAAGCTCGTTGAAAAGTTTTTACCACACCCAGAGCAAACACAGTCATTGGCTGCGGAGCTAAGCTTAGCTGAATATGAAAAACAAAAAGTAAAAGGCGCAATCCGTACCGACTTTATTCTGTCAGCAGAGATTATTGTTATCACCTTGGGCACGGTTGTAGGCGCGACACTCGTTAACCAAGCATTGGTACTGAGTGTAATAGCTATCATCATGACCATTGGTGTTTATGGCTTAGTTGCGGGGATTGTTAAGCTCGATGATGCTGGGTTATATCTAGCTAATAAAGCGCAGCAAACAGGTAGTCGTTTTCAGGAAGTTATAGGTAAAGGGTTATTGGCTGCAGCGCCTAAGTTAATGGCTTTTTTAGCTTTTGCAGGGACTGTGGCTATGTTTTTAGTGGGGGGCGGTATTTTAGTACATGGTATTAATGTACTGCATCATGCTCAGCAAAGTGTCAGTAGCTATGCATTAACGCATCTTGGTACGGTTGGTGAAACTATTTCGCCGCTAATTTTTAACGGTTCACTCGGTGTATTAGCTGGAGCGATTGTGGTGTTAATGCATCATGCTTGGGCGATCTTTAAAAGAAAAAAACCGACAAAGTAACTTTGCCGGTAAAGATTAGCATGGGAAATGAGCTTCAACTGAGTTGAGATTAATGGTCGTGATCTTCATGTTCTGAATCACTTGCAATACCTAGCCAAGTAATTTGATTTGGCACGAAATCAAGCGTTAAAATAGTCTCTGAGGTTTGTTCATGTGTGTCTACACTGATTACGCTTTGATTGCTATTATCACTGATGTAAAGCGTATCGTCTGCCGCTGAAGCGGTCATGCTGTAGCTTGCTGATGGTTGTTCAGCAACTTGAAAACGAGCACTTACCTGCCAGCCATCTTCTGCTGATAAAACTGACAGCATGCCGTCACTTTCTAATACATAAAACTCACCACTGACGGCATCAAGTGTACTAGCAAGTATGGTGTTATTAGTATCTTGTTGCCAATCGAGCTGTGACATTAGGTTGTTTTCAGCATCGATGGTGTAAAATAAAGTACTTTGAGCAATACCTAAAAATAGCTCACTGTGCTCACTACCTTGGATAGAGGCAATCTGTGCGCCTTCAGCAAAACTGTCAAGGTTAGCTACTTTTAGAGCACTAAAACTCTCATCCACTTGAGTGACTACCAACACGCCGTCATCACAACCAAATGCAATATGTTCATGGTTTTGAGCACTACCATGTAGAGATGGGCAGTCCACTTCAAAACGTTGCTCTTGATGATAGTGATCACCATGAACATGTAGCTGCTCTACGTAGTTTGGAAGTACACTTACAGTGTTATCACTTCTAAATGTAGTGATCACTGAATCGCCGCGCACTTGAGCTGTGCCATGCATAGCATTATCAAATGTATGGCGTGCTAGTACTTGGCCTTCTTCAATTGATTCATCAGTTAATATTGCAAAACTAGCTGGAATACCGCTATCTATATTGCCATCAAAAAATAGGGCCGCTTGCTCTTCACTAACATCAAAATGTGTCGGTTTTTCATCAGTTAGCGCAAAGCCAGACAAGGTAGGAGCTTGTTGGTAGTCATGTAAGTGATCATCATGCTCTTCACTAAATAACCCACCATCAATAAACTCTACATAGTTATCATCACGCTGAATTGCGACCGCATAACGGTAACCTGGAGTTGTAAACAAGCCACTAACAGTATTTACGGTATTGAACATTTCTAATAGTTGGTTTTCTTCCGTATCATAAATTGACACATTGGCAGTATCGGTGTGGCTTATAGCGAGCCGACCTTTTGAAGTGAGCTCTACATGATCGTGCTCAGTATCTTCGGAGCCTTGTTGGTTATTTTGTGCAGCTAAATCATCAATTTCACTGTTACATGCGCACAGTAGTGCAATTGATGAAGCAAGTAGAGTCATTTTTAAATGTTGAAAATTCAAAGTCATAAGTGTTAATAGTTTTGTTATAATATATCAGTAATGTTATATTGTAACCAGTTATGTGTAAATAGTGATGCTATAAATTTATTTTATTGCTATTTCGAGTTGTTATCTTAGTTATGGGTCTTGGATTTAAAAGTTTAGTAAAAATTCAGCTTAATTCAGCTTATAGTCAAGTAAGCTATCCGCAAGTTAAAAGTCGCATAGTAACAGCATAGCCAAATTAACTATAGTAAACCTATGGAATACCCCATAGTGATAGTTATTCAAGTTAGGGTTAAATGACTAAATATAAAAAGCGGCTATTATTTTTTAGTGGGTAGTGTTTGCCCTAACAATAAGGGCAAACCAAGCTGGAAATTATAAGTAAATATGTTTACTTACTCACTGACAGGTTTTGCTTTCATAGTGGTTTTAGCATCCGCAGCCATAAAAGCGAATACTGCGTAAGTCGCTGTATTTTGCTTAAGCTTTTTAGGATCTACTTTATCTAAAGTATCGTCAGCGGTGTGATGATAATCGAAGTAGTCAGTCCCATCTTGATGTAAGTCGAAAATAGCAGCGCCGGCAGTGCTTCTAAGCGGTATTAAATCAGGGCCGCCACGAGCTGCATTTTTACCAATATATTCAACATCAAGTGGTGCAAGTTGCTCTGCGATAGCGCGCACTACAGGTAAAGACTCAGCTGTTACATTTGATTCAAAACCATACACTACATCAGCACCAAAATCAGACTCGGCAGCCGCAACAATATTATCTAAATCATTTTGGTGTTTTTTAAAGTACGCTTTAGCGCCCCATAAACCAAGTTCTTCTGCGGCAAATAACACGACACGGATACTGCGTTTAGGGCGTTTTATTTCGCTAATGTGTTTAGCGGCCGCCATTGTTAAAGCAACGCCTGCACCATCATCCAGTGCGCCTGTGCCTAAGTCCCATGAATCAAGGTGACCACCAATTAGCACATATTGTTCAGGGTTTTCGGTGCCATTAAATTGGCCAATCACGTTATAGCCTTTCCCTTGGCCTAAATCTTCGGTTTGTACGTTAATATTAACCTTTACGTTTTCACCTAGTGCGATTAGTCGAGCAATTTGGTCTGCATCAGGGTTGGCAATAGTAACATTAGGTATTTTAGTTACGCCGTCTTTGTAATGACTACCACCGGTGTGAGCAAAGCGGTGATGAGCTGTACTTACCGAGCGCATCATATAAGCTATTGCGCCTTTTTTAGCGGCTTCTACAGAGCCTGTTGAGCGTGCACGTACCGCAGGCCCATAACCGTTGCCATCAATATGACGATTCATACGGTAATTTATGTAGGCAATCTTGCCTTTTAAGCTGTTAGCAGGGGCGGCGATAAGCTCATCTAGCGTTTCAAATAAGACGACTTCAGCAGTGATCCCGTCTTTAGGTGTGCTTACGCTATGACCTAATGCCGTTAAGTGCAGGGGTTGCTTGCTAGGCGTTAAAATTTTGCCACTTTCGCTATAACGGCGCCACTCTGGAAAAGTAGCTTCTTCAAGCCATATCTTATCAAAGCTAAGTTCTTTAAATTGTGCTTTTGCCCAAGCGACCGCTTTTTTATCGTTTTCAGTACCTGGTAAACGAGGGCCTACTTTAGTTGTCAGAGACTCAAGTAATTGGTAGCTTAAATCGCTGTTACTGGCGTTGGTTCGAAGCTCAGCGACTTGTTGTAATTGTTTTGCGCTAAATTCAGGTTCTGCGGCGCTGGCAAAAAAACTACTGGTTAGTAGCAATCCAGTGATGATCTTTTTCATGGTTGACCTTGGCTTGTTAGAAATTAACGACTATTTAATCATTAATTACAACTTAGTAAAAATAGAATGCGACAAAAAAGCCCGCATTATTAATGCAGGCTTTGGATGGGTATTTAGGTTAGTTAAGCTTTAGAAGTTAAATTGTGCCGCTAAACGTAAGTTAGTGCCTTCGCCAACTGTTACGTTGTTAGTACCGCCACCGCCAAGGTAGTTAGTATCAAACAAGTTTTCAACATTAAGACGTAAGTTAATATCAGTATTGCTCATAATAAACTTATACGTTGCACCTACATCTACACGTGTGTACGCATCTTTAGTAATGGTGTTATCACTATCAGCAAAACGCTCACCTTCGTAAAATGCACCTGCGTTTAATGCAATTACGTCGTTTAATTCGTAACGAGTCCATAGTGATGCAGACCATTTAGGGGCATCGGTAGGGCGCTTACCTTCAAACTCTTCATCACGTTCAAAATTAGCGTCTAGGTACATAGTTGATGCCATAACAAATAAGCGGTCAGTAGCGGCACCTTGTGCGCTTAGCTCAAAACCTTTATGGCGTTGTTCGCCTACTTGGGTTGTTTTAGTTGTAATTGAACCCATAGGTACTTCAAGTTGTTCAGTGACCAAGGTTCCATTTTTACTGATATCGAAAACTGCACCACTGAGCATTAAACGCTCATCAAATAGCTGCCATTTAATACCAAGTTCTCTTTGTTCTGAGGTAACAGCATCTATTTTCATACCGAAGTTGATATCTTCTTCGTCAGTAATCGTTTCTTTTTGTGGCTCAAAGCCTTCGGTATAGCTGGCATAAATAGTTGCAGATGCATGTGGATGATAAAGTACGCCGACTTTAGGTACGAACGATTCGCTATTGCTGTTTTCTTTACTTTGTTTATCGTAACGACCACCTAGCGATAGTTGCCATTCTGGTGAGAATGAAATTAAATCTTGGATATAAATCCCGTAGTAGTCGTAAGCAGATGATTTAATTGTGTCGTCCGTTTTGTAGCTTATATTAGGACGTTCAGGTTCGTTTTGCCCAGCCGTGTAATCGAAATGATATGATGTGTTTTTACGATCTTCAGGCACTTTTAATTTGCCATAATAATAATCAAGCGAGTTAGCACCAATTAAAAGTTGATGCTGAATACCAGCTGTTGCAAATTCACCAATAAAGTCAACAAAGGCGGTTTTAAACTGCCAATCATCAAAACGATCGTAAGGTTCTGAGGTGTAGCTGTCGCCTTCAACAAATCCACTTGGCATACTTGGCGCAGACTCAAAACGTTGACGCTCAAATGTTTGCTCGTTGTAACCAAGTTTTACTTGCCAGTTTTCGGTTAAAAACACTTCTAGGTCAACACCTAGGTTTTCTACCGTTATATCTGTAAACGCCCAAGACATATCGCGAATTGTTTTATCGTCGCCAATTACATTGGCATTACTATCAATCCAGGCACCCGTATCTAAACCGGCTTCGTCATCTGTGCGGTCGTAATGTACGCGTACTAAGGCGTTATCGCTAATATCGTAATCAACAATTAATGCACCTAAAAAGCGATCGCGTTCACGGTTTTCACCATTTTGGTATTCACGCCAATAATCAACATCTTGCTTTACTAAAATACCGCGAGCACGTAAATCTTCAGCTTCAGTGAGTGCACCACCTGCATCAACCATAAAGCGAGTAGAGCCATGTTGATCTACATCTGCACTGGCATTAAACAATGTTTGCGCAGTTGGCTTTTTAGTCACCATGTTAACTAAGCCACCAGGACCTGATTGACCATATAAAATACTTGATGGTCCTTTAATAACTTCAACTTGTTGAAGTATTTCAATCGGTTGTTGATAGTGCGACCAATGCTGGTGGCCATCACGCAGGTAGCCGGTTGATGAACTTAACTTAAAACCACGTAAGTTAAATACTTCACGATTACGTTGCTTAGATCCTGGCGTTAAACTCGCATCGTTACTTAGTACTTCACCTAAGGTGGTTGCTAGTTGCTCATTTACAATTGTATCTGTAATAACAGTGACTGATTGTGCGGTATCGAGTAATGAGGTTGAGGTTCTCATTGCGCCAGTGGCGTTATCTACTTTGTAGTCGTTGAAGTAACTGCCTTTTACTTCAATGCGCTCTAGATTGTCATTGTTTTGCGCGGCTTGAGCCGAGGTGATTGTTGTAATAAGTGCAAGGTACAGCGGGCTTAATTTCATTATATGCTTCCATGTTGTATTGTTTGTACTTTAAATAGTGATGCAGATGTTAATGAAAATAAATGTCATTTTCAATAGCTTTCTGAGATTTGTTTTAATCATCGCCTCAGATGGTGGCTGTTTAGTTATTCTGCTATTATGCAGGTTATTAAAATTGAGGTGCAGACCTCATTAGCTTGTTTATTTTTTCAGGATTCATTGTGACCACAACTGCTTTTTCATCGTTATCTTTACCATCTGAACTTGTTGATAACTTATCAACGCTTGGCTACAGCCAAATGACACCGGTGCAAGCGCAAAGCTTACCGCCAGTCCTTGAAGGTAAAGATATTATTGCCCAAGCTAAAACAGGCTCAGGTAAAACTGCCGCATTTAGCTTAGGGGTGTTAGCTAAACTGAACGTAAAACGTTTTCGTATTCAGTCATTAGTTTTATGTCCAACTCGGGAGCTTGCCGAGCAAGTTGCCGTCGAAATGCGTAAATTAGCGCGCGGTATTCACAACATTAAAGTGCTTACTTTATGCGGTGGTGTTTCGATTGGCCCGCAAATTGGATCGCTTGAACATGGTGCACATATTATTGTTGGTACGCCTGGGCGTGTGGACGACCACATTCGTAAAGGCACATTGCGTTTAGATGATGTTGAAACATTAGTCCTTGATGAAGCTGACCAAATGCTCGATATGGGTTTTCAAGATACTTTGGATGCTATTATTGAGCGTATTCCAAAGCAGCGCCAAACGTTGTTATTCAGTGCGACTTTTCCAAGAGCGATTGAAGCCATTGCTAAGCGTGTGCTGAGTAATCCTGTCATAGTTAAAGTGGAAGAAGAACAAGAAAAAAGTACGATTAAGCAGTACTTTTATAAAATGGAAAATAATAAACAGCGCTTTAACACCTTAAAGTTATTGTTATTAAAATTTCAGCCAACTAGTTGTGTTGTGTTTTGTAATACCAAAGTTGAAACGCAACAAGTGTGCGATGATCTTGCTGATGAAGGGTTCAGCGCAGTGTCATTGCATGGTGATTTAGAGCAGCGAGATCGCGAACGTACACTTATTCATTTTGCTAATAAAAGCGCTTCTATTTTAGTGGCAACCGATGTTGCTGCCCGAGGCTTAGACATTGACGATATGGATATGGTGATTAACTATCACTTAGCTCACGACACACAAACTCACGTTCATCGTATTGGTCGAACAGGTCGCGCGGGTAAAAAAGGTATTGCCTGTTCAATTTACGGCGATGCGGAGCAGTTTAAAGTGGCGCAAATTGGTGATCACTACGAATGTGATTTTTTACCAGAACCTTTACCACCGTTCAACTTGCTTGAAAAGCCACCTTATAAACCAGAAATGGTGACATTGATGATTGACTCAGGCAAAAAGCAAAAAGTACGCGCAGGTGATATCTTAGGGGCATTAACCGGTAAGGATGGTATCGCGGGACGCCAAGTGGGTAAAATCAATGTACTAGATAACGTGGCTTTTGTTGCTGTTGAGCGTAATAGTTCAAAGCCTGCATTGCGTAAACTTACTGAAGGCAATATTAAGGGGCGTAAAATTCGCGCTCGTCGTTTAACGCGTTAAGTTAACTCTTAAAAAAGTTAACCTTTTACAGAGCAGCTTGACTTGAGTTGCTCATATTTACTTTTCAGTATTTTAAACCGTTCTTTGTTACCACTAGCCTTATCAGGGTGGTATTTAATCGCTAATTGTCGCCAGCGCTTTTGCACTTCTTTTATTGTGCGGTCATCTGCAAGCCGCTAATACTTAAATAACTTTTTTCGTTGCTTAGTGGTTAATGGTATTCTAGGTGGGGTGGAACGAGTAAAGCATTGCCAAAATTGGCTTAATAGCTCGTCAATATTGGCGTTGGATGTTTCAAAGTTGCGCCAATTTAAATAGTAATCTCGCAGTGGAGCAGATTTTTGTAGTGCAAATTAGTGGCCTTAGTTATTAACTTTATATGTAGGCCTGATATTTGTAGCTGCTGTAGTTGGTATAGCGCATTCATCATCAAAAAATTACGTTTGAATAAATCCCGTTCAGGTAAGCTATCTAAAACGCTAATAGCCCCTTGGCTTTTTAACTTTGTTGCCAAAGAGTGGACTTGCCAAACTTGACCGTTAAAAATTAGTCCAAAAATCTCATCTATCAGTGGGTTAAGCATTGTTTGCAGCATAGCAATTAGTGTATCTTGAAGACCCTAACACAGCTTTTACTGCTGCTAAAGATTAAGGATTGATTAATGCCAAGTCAGTTTAAGCAACGACTACCTTTTATTTTTTTACTGCTTTTTACCTTTGCGATGCCTAAGAGCTATGCAAAAGAAGTGAGCTTTGCCCAGTTTGAAACTGAGCAAAATTGGCAAGAAAAAACACGTGTTGCAACTGTTTTATTAGCTGGTGAAAAATTACCTAGCAGTCAAAAAATAACTATTTATCAAGAGTTAGCGGATGAAGCTTTTAGCAATAAGGATTTTTCTAATGGCTTAAAATACTTTAAATTATTAGAGCAAAGTACAGCACTTGATCACTTACCCAAAGAGCATTTTCGGGCGATGAAAATGCAAGGGGTTTGTTATTACTTCCAAGGCTTAATGCAACGTGCTGCAATTGAATATGGCCGTGCCTTAAATTTAGCTAAACAAATGGACGATAAAATAGAGCAAGCTAATTTATTGAGCAATATAGGCTTAGCTTATTTTAAAATGCATAACATGGAGTTGGCCTTAGATTACTATCAACGCGCTAAAGATATTTATGAATTAGAAGGCAGTGCACAAGATAAAGCCGATATTCTGCATAACATTGCAGGCGTGTATATTCGTTTATCTCGCTACGACCTTGCACTTGATATGTACCGCCAAGTACTTAAGGTATTTCAAAAACTCGGTAATGAAAACGCAATAGCCCAGGTTTACGGTAATATGGGGGTTGCTTACAGTGAGTCAAAACAATATCCATTATCACTTCATTATTATCAATTGGCTCTGCGTTACTATCAAACTCAACAAGATAAACTTGCACTTTCAAGAACAAATACTAACCTAGCAAATATCAACCTAGTACTTGATAAACTGAAAGTGGCTGAAATACATGCGACAGCAGGGCGTGACTATGCTACTCAGGCTAATAATAAGTCATTATTATTAGCCGCATTGCATGTGCTTGGTAAAGTTCAGTTGGCTTTGGGTGATATTGCTCAAGCTCAAGCGAGTTTAACGCAATCACTAAGCCTTGCAAAAGAGTACAAAGATGAACTGATAATTAAAGATGGTCTTGGGATGCAAGCATTGCTCAGCGCAAGCTTGGGTGATTATAAACGTGCAGTAACACTACATAACGAATTTATTGATCATCAACGTAGCACTACTAGTGGAGAGGTACTACAAGCGTTGAACGCTTTTCAAACTCAGTTTGAGGCGAATAGGCTTAACCAAGAAATTAAAGAACTTAAGCAAGCGCGCAATTTGCAGAGGTTAGAAACGACAAAACAAACACAGCTAACAATTATGCTCACTATTGTGGTGATGCTGGTGGTGATCACTGCAGTGGCACTTTATCGTCGTTCAATGGAAAAAAAAGCAAAATTTCAATTAGCTGAAAAAGTACAGCAACGCACTGAAGAGTTGCAAACAATAGCTCAAGAGCTGCGCCAAGCTAATCAAGTTAAAAGTCAATTTTTAGCTAATATAAGCCATGAAATACGCACCCCATTAACGGCCATTTTAGGCCAAACTGACCATCTTATTCAGGGCTTATATCCTCCTGAGCAATTGCAAAATGAATTAAAAGTAATTCAAAGAAATAGCGATCACTTAAAAGGTTTGATCAATGATGTACTTGATTTGAGTAAAATTGAAGCAGGTAAACTTGAGCTTCATTTAACCGAGTTTGATTTGAGTTATTTGCTTTTAGATTTGTTTGCTATGTTTAAACCGCAAGCAAAAAGTAAGCAACTGCAGTTATTGTTAGATAACCAGGTGGGTCCTAGCTTTTGGGTGCAACTTGATTATATACGTGTAAAACAAGTTCTTATTAATTTATGCGCAAATGCCATAAAATTTACCAACAAAGGTTCGGTGACGATTCAGTTGTTGTCTACAAATCAAGGTGTGCAAATTAATGTTATTGATACCGGCATAGGTATGGATAATGAGCAAGTAGAAGTGGTTTTTGATTGCTTCATACAAGCCGATAACAGTATAACGCGCCGCTTTGGGGGGACAGGGTTAGGCCTTAGTTTATCGCAGCAGCTGGCGGTGATGATGGGGGGGTATATCAATGTTGAGAGTGAAGCAGCGCAAGGCAGCACTTTTGGTTTTTATTTACCTTGTAAAGAGCAACAGCCAAATAAGACACAAACTGCCTTAGAGTTGCCAGATGCATTAACTAAGTTACAAGGGAGGGTATTACTAGCAGAAGACCATCCGGATAACCTTCGCCTCATCGCGCATTATTTAAGGTCTTTTGGGCTTGATGTTATTAGTTGTGAAAATGGTGAGCAAGCTGTTGAGTTATGTTTGAAAGAGTTTCCTGATTTAGTGCTGTTAGATATTCAAATGCCGGTAATGGATGGTATGAGCGCACTCAATTTACTAAAGGAATGTGGCTTTAACGCGCCTATTTATGCGTTAACTGCTAATGCTATGAGCCATGAAATAAAAGGTTATTTGGATGCTGGGTTTAGTGGCTACTTAAGTAAACCGATAGATAAGTTTGCATTTTATAATGCACTTGCAACGCATTGCACAGTGTTAACAGATGTATTGGATACCCCAAAAATTGATTTGAGTGATTTAGCTAGTCGTTTTAGTAAAAGCTTTGGTGATGAATCGCAGCTTATCAAAAGCCACTTTAAGCATGCCGATTTGGCCGCTTTAAAACAAGATAGTCATCGATTGCTAGGCGCCGCACAAATGTTCAATTTAGATGAGCTGGCCCAATGTGCTTTAGTATTAGATCGGTTATTATCTAAAGGCAATAGTGAAGTAGCTTATCAGAGTTTAGAACAAGCAGTGGGAAACTTATTGCTTGCTCTTGATGGTGAAGCCTTAAACTCTTAAGTCGCTCTTAAAACAAAAATGCCTGTATTAAACAGGCATTTTATTAAGCATTAATAACAGTTTGAATTATTACTGACGTCTCATTGAGTCAAAAAATTCGTTGTTAGTTTTGCTCATTGATAACTTATCGATTAAAAATTCCATGGCGTCTATTTCTGACATATCATGAACAATCTTACGAAGAATCCACATTTTTTGCAGTTCGTCAGTTTTAGTTAGCAACTCTTCACGGCGAGTACCTGAGCGGTTAAAGTCAATCGCAGGGAATACACGCTTTTCAGAAATCTTACGATTTAAGTGTAATTCCATATTACCAGTACCTTTAAACTCTTCGTAGATAACTTCATCCATCTTCGAGCCAGTATCGATAAGTGCAGTCGCAATAATTGTTAAACTACCGCCTTCTTCAACATTACGTGCAGCACCAAAGAAGCGTTTTGGTTTGTGTAATGCATTGGCATCAACACCACCAGTAAGCACTTTGCCTGATGAAGGAATAACGGTGTTATAAGCACGTGCTAAACGGGTAATTGAATCGAGTAAGATGATCACATCTTTTTTGTGTTCAACTAGGCGTTTAGCTTTTTCGATAACCATTTCAGCTACTTGTACGTGGCGACTCGCTGGCTCATCAAATGTTGATGCGATTACTTCACCTTTTACCAAGCGTTGCATTTCAGTTACTTCTTCAGGACGTTCGTCAATAAGAAGTACCATTAATGTTGCATCTGGATGGTTGTAGCTAATCGATTGCGCAATGTTTTGTAGTAACATGGTTTTACCCGCTTTTGGCGGTGCTACTAATAAACCACGTTGGCCACGGCCAATTGGTGAAGCTAAATCAAGTACTCGAGCAGTTATATCTTCTTTACTACCATTACCACGTTCCATACGTAAACGTTCATTGGCATGTAGAGGAGTAAGGTTTTCGAAAAGAATTTTAGTGCGAGAGTTTTCAGGTTTATCAAAGTTTACTTCATTTACTTTTAATAAAGCAAAGTATCGCTCACCATCTTTAGGTGGACGGATAAGCCCCATAATAGAATCACCAGTACGCATACTAAAACGACGAATTTGACTAGGTGAAACATAAATGTCATCTGGGCCGGCCAAGTAAGAAGCTTCTGATGATCTTAAAAAACCAAAACCATCTTGCAAAATTTCTAATACACCACCGCCAAAAATATTTTCACCACTTTTGGCGTGGGCCTTAAGGATAGCAAAAATTATATCTTGCTTTCTTAAGCGGGCTACGTTTTCGAGCCCCATGGACTCAGCTAAGTTTACAAGCTCTTTTATCGACTTGTCTTTTAATTCGCGTAAATGCATATTGGTGGGTTCTTTATTACAGTTGTCATACTCAAAATCAATTTTGAAAGTTGAGTGAGGTTCGTTGAATATAACTAAGGATTAGTTGGTTTTATAAACTAGCAGGTCGCCGCGTGGGCGTCCAGTATTTAAGTAAAATAAATATAAAAAAAGGGCAAAAAGCCCTTTTTTTGACTTTTAGATGTTGTTTTCTAAAAACTCAACTAGTTGAGTTTTAGAAAGTGCGCCAACTTTAGTCGCAGCAACTTGGCCATCTTTAAAAAGCAGTAACGTAGGAATACCACGAATACCAAACTTAGGTGGAGTCCCGGCATTCTGGTCGATATTTAATTTACCAATTGTTACACGGCCGTCAAATTCATCTGCTATTTCATTAAGAATTGGGGCGATCATTTTACAAGGTCCGCACCATTCTGCCCAAAAATCAACTAATACAGGCTTGTCCGATTGTAATACGTCAGCCTCAAAACTGTCGTCAGTTAATTGAATCATTTTTTCGCTCATTGCGCTCTCCGGTAAGTTAGGCGAATTATTTAATGGGTATTTAAACACTCTTGTTTCTTATTGCAAGTTTAAACGTTATGCTTAAACGCTATGACTAAGACACATTTGACCGATAAAAAGTTTTCAGACTTTGCTATTGCACCGGAAGTGGTTGCCGGATTAACCGAAAATGGGTTTGAATATTGCACGCCCATTCAAGCTAAATGCCTACCTTTTATTTGTGATGGCCGCGACATTGCGGGTCAAGCACAAACGGGTACAGGTAAAACGTTGGCGTTTTTAACCGCCACATGTCATCGGTTATTACA
Source organism: Pseudoalteromonas sp. AOP7-A1-14 (assembly GCF_052376275.1). Classification (NCBI taxonomy): domain Bacteria; kingdom Pseudomonadati; phylum Pseudomonadota; class Gammaproteobacteria; order Alteromonadales; family Pseudoalteromonadaceae; genus Pseudoalteromonas; species Pseudoalteromonas sp. AOP7-A1-14. The sequence continues at coordinate 94,804 of NZ_JBQSVO010000001.1, forward strand.
ATCTAGCAAAACACCTAGTAAACATCCAAGAGCCCTGATCATGGCCCCCACTCGGGAGCTTGCGATTCAGATCCACAAAGATGCAAAAATTTTAGCGCCACAATGTAATCTTGACTTAGGTTTAGTATATGGTGGCGAAGATTACGAAAAACAACGTGCACAGTTAGAAAAAGGCGTTGATATTTTAATTGGCACAACAGGGCGCTTAATCGATTTATATAAGCAAGGGTATTATACCCTTAATGAAATCGAAGTCGTGGTACTTGATGAAGCCGATCGTATGTTCGATTTAGGCTTTATAAAAGACATTCGTTATATGTTCCGCCGTATGCCAGATACTGCAGAGCGTTTAAACTTACTATTCTCTGCAACTCTATCGTATCGTGTGCAAGAGTTAGCTTTTGAACATATGACCAACCCAGAGCATGTACAAATTGAGCCTGACGTAAAAACAGGTAAGCACATTCAAGAAGAATTATTCCAACCCTCACAAGAAGATAAAATTAAGCTTTTATTAACTTTAATTGAGGAAGAATGGCCAGACAAAGCTATTGTTTTTGCTAATACTAAGCACAGTTGTGAAACAGTTTATGCATGGTTAAAAGCTGATGGACACCGCGTTGGAATGCTAACTGGTGATGTGAACCAGAAAAAGCGCCAATCAATATTAGCGCAATTCAGCAAGGGTGAACTAGACTTTTTAGTTGCAACTGATGTTGCTGCGCGTGGATTACATATTCCAGAAGTGAGTCACGTATTTAACTTTGACTTACCAGATGACTGTGAAGATTACGTACACCGTATAGGTCGTACAGGTCGTGCAGGTGCATCGGGCCATGCAATTAGTTTTGCATGTGAGCAATATGCATATAACTTGCATGAAATTGAAGAGTATATTCAGCACAGTATTCCTTTATCACAGTATGATAAAAGTGCATTGCTAGATGATTTAACAAAACCTACTATTCAAAGAAAGCGGAACTATAATTCAGGCCCACGTAACCGACCAAACAACGGACGTAGACCTAACAATAGTTACCAAAAGCAGCGGTCGTAAAACGGCTGCTTTCTCAGTTGTAGTAGTAACCAGGGGTTTTGAACGGTGGCGCAACTTAAACCGCAAAAGAATGTTTATGCAGTTATTGATTTAGGTTCAAACAGCTTTCATATGTTGATAGCTAAATCAATTGCTGGCGGCTTACAAACTATTGGTCGCGTTAAACGTAAAGTCAGACTTGCTGCGGGCTTAAATAATGAAAATGTTTTAAGCTATGAAGCAATGCAGCGAGGCTGGGAATGTTTAGCTCTGTTTGTTGAACGTTTGCAAGATATCCCGAAAAAAAATATCACTATAGTCGCAACAGCTACTCTACGCCTAGCGACTAATGCTGATGTATTTAAGCAAAAGGCCGAGCAAATCTTAGGCCATAAAATCAATGTTATTAGTGGTGAACTTGAAGCACGTATAATCTATAAAGGGGTGGCACATACTTCTTCGTGTGTTGGACGTCAGCTAGTCATTGATATTGGTGGCGCAAGTACCGAAGTCGTTATTGGTAAGGGTTTTAGTGCCTTACACTACAAAAGCCTAAACATTGGCTGTGTTACCTACCTTGAGCGTTATTTTAAAGACTATAAGCTAAATGAGGCTAATTATAATGCAGCCATTAAGGCTGCTCGATTAGTGATTGACGATATCGCTGCAGACTATAAAATTGCAGGTTGGGAAGTCGCCTCTGGTGCTTCAGGTACCGTACAAGCTATTCAAGAAATAATGATAGCGCAAAACCTAAGTGATTCATTAACACTCAAAAAGTTACAAACCATTAAAGCTCAGTCAATTGAGTATCAAACCATAAATGATCTAGATTTACCCGGATTAAGCGAAGAGCGCAGACTGGTATTTGTTTCTGGGCTTGCAATTTTAATTGCACTATTTGAATCGCTCGAGATTGAAAGAATGGGATTGGCAGGCGGAGCGCTGCGTGAGGGGGTGCTATATAGCATGATCCCTGAATTTCATAACCATGATATTCGTAAACGCACAGTTGATGCCTTTATGTCTAGATACCATGTTGATCAAAAACAAGCAGATCGTGTTGCTGAATTATCCTTACAGCTTGCAGAAAAAGTAAATGAGCAATGGGGGATTGCAGCTGCGGAGGGTTTACCTCTACTTAAGGCGGTTGCTCAGTTGCATGAAGTTGGTTTGTTAATTGAATATAAACAGTATCAGCAACACACGGCCTATATTTTAGAAAATACCGATATGCCTGGTTTTTCACAATCGGAGCATAAACTCATTGTCGCTATTGCTAAAGCGCATAGAGCAGATATGCAAAAAGGTATTTTTTCTGAACTTGGAAATAACGCTGAGCTAAGCCAACAAATAACGCGACTGTTACGTATTGCAGTGATTTTATCAATGCGGCGCCAAAATGATGTATTGCCTAAACTTGATCTTACTGTATCAAATGAAGCTTTAGTGCTCAGCTTTGAAGGAGACTGGTTAAAGTCACATCCTTTAATGGCAAGTGAACTACAGCAAGAGGCTAAGCAGCAAGCCAAAGTTGGTTGGAAATTTATAGTTAGTTAATTTAAAGGCCTAACTGGGTCTTTTTTGTATTAAAAATCATCATTGTGAAGTTATTTTGTTCGAACGCACCATTTTTTCAAAAAAGATCTAAAAAACGCTTGATCTGTTTTCGGATCTCCCTATAATGCGACCCCACTGACACGGCAGAGCAGGCAACGCTTAAGCTGCAAGCATCGAGTT
>NZ_JBQSVO010000002.1:0-88901 GCF_052376275.1 Pseudoalteromonas sp. AOP7-A1-14
CGTTGGTGGCAAGTTTGGCGGGTTCATTTGCTTTTGCTGCACAGGCTCAAGAAGCCCCCGAAAATACACAAGCAAGTGAAGATGATGGTATTGAAATTATTAGTATCACCGGTTCGCGCAGAACAATTCAAGATCAAATAGCCATAAAACGCGAAGCAACAACGGTTGTTGATGGGCTTTCAGCTGAAGATATTGGTGATTTACCTGCTCTATCTATTGGTGAAGCACTAGAGTCAATCACAGGTGCTGCGTCACACCGTGAAAATGGTGGTGCTACAGAGATTACTATTCGTGGTCTGGGGCCATTTTTAAGTGCTACTCATATTAATGGGCGCGAAGCGACTAATGGTAGTGGTGACCGTTCGGTAAACTTTTCTCAGTTTCCATCAGAGCTAGTTAAAAAAATAGCCATTTATAAAACCCAAGATGCCTCAATGATCGAAGGGGGCGTGGCAGGTGTTATTGCACTTGAAACCGTGCAACCTCTTGACTACGGCAAGCAAAGAATTCAGGGTGAAGTGAAGGCAAATTACAATCCTGATGAAAGTAATGTAGAGAATTCATTACAAAGTGATATTGGCTTTCGAGGTACTTTTAGTTACGTAGATCAGTTTGAATTTGATAATGGTCAAGCTGTTGGTGTTTCTTTTGGTGTTCAGCGTCAAGATATCAACCAGCCAGAATCCGAATATAGAAGCTCTAGCCCATCAGGATCCTCGTTGTGGGCTTGTTTAAACGACCCAACTAATACTAATGAAGGTTTCTACCGTGGTGAAGCAGATGACTGTGAAGACCGTATCACCGGTGGTAGTAACCAAGGTTATGATACGGAAATTGACCCAGACACAGGTAAAGCAACTAGTGATGGAGTACCTTATGCCTGGACAGGGAGCACCCGTAGCTATCGTCAAAATGAAACTTCAGATGAGCGTGATGCTATTTTCTTTGCTATGCAATATCAACCGTCTGATACATGGGATATTAATTTTGATGTGCAAGTGTCTGATCGTATCCAAGCAGAAGCTCGACATGATATTAAATTTTTACAAAAACGTGCAACGCCAGGTGTTACTGGACCTACACTTGTAACAAATGACGTGGGCAGCATTCTACACTGGGAAGGTGAAGAAAGAATAGAATCAGCCGGTGAACAGTTTTCACGTGAAGAAAACTACATTGGTTATGGTTTAAACATAGAGCACCAAGCTACAGATAATTTAAGTTTAAACTTTGATGTATCTTACTCACAAACAAAACGTGAAGAGCTACAAATATCGAACCGCGGTAGAACAGTTAACCGTCCATTTTTTTCTTGGGATATGGGAGATGAAATACCTCATTTCACTACACAAGATTTTGATGTAACAGATATCACAAACTTTACTGATAGCTTACGTTCACGTATTGACCGTGAAAACAGCCGTGAACATGAAGTTATAGGGGCTCGAATAGATTTCACTTATTTACTCGATAGCGGCATGTTCACTAGTATACAAGGTGGCTTTAGAGCTTCTGAACTTACTTTCTTACAGTTTGGTGGCAGTAATGGTAATGGCTCACGTACTGAGTATGCATTGGATGATAACGTTGATCCGGATGTTGTGTTAGGCGTGTTGGAAAGTTGTCAAATTGATTTTCCAGAATCAGGCTTCTTATCCAGCGTATCTGATGGCGACATTATCACCAATGTTGATAGTGATGGGAATGTAATAGATAGTGGAACAGGTTCTTCTTGGGCTACATACGACAATACATGTTTCTCACAAGAAGTGGCAGGAATTGTGGGCGAGGAATGGGTTTACCCTGAAGTTGAGTATGAAAATGCAGGTACTAAAGATGTCACAGAAAAAACCACTGCAGCGTACTTAATGGCTAATTATGATACTGAAATGTTTGGTAAGTTCATTCGTGGTAATGTCGGTGTTCGTATTGTTGATACTGATGTAAATTCAATTGGTTTTAGAAACACTTTTGAAGTGGTTACAGATGATCTAGGTGTATTGGATGTAGTACCGGGCGATTCTCTTGATAAAATTGAAGGGGGCGGTGACTATACTGAGATACTGCCAAGCTTCAACTTAGTAGTTGATTATAGCGAAGATATTTTAATCCGTGGTGGTATATTCCGTGGTATGTCAAGAGTCGAACCGGGTAACTTAAGCTACAGTCGTACCTTTCAAACTGATGACGACGCTGCACCGACGACTATAGAAGAGCTATTTGTTGGTGTTAATGGTTCAGGTAATCCAAATACGCAGCCGTTAATGTCATGGAACTATGATGCAGCTATTGAATGGTATCCAAATGATGACTCTATTTTCTCTCTTGGTTTCTATTACAAGCAATTCCAAGGTGGTTTCCAGCAGCAAACAGTACTAGAAGAATTTGTAATAGATGGCAATAGCTATCAGCTACCGATTACTAACTCAGTTACCACCGATGAGGAAAGTGATATTTATGGTATTGAGAGTTCGATTGCTTATCGCTGGGATAGCGGTATAGGTGTAAAATTTGGTTATAACTATGCTGACACTGATTATGAGTTTGAAGATAGCAACTATGGGGACACCTTTGTTACTGATATAGACGGTAACAGCTCTCAATTAACAGAGGGGATTGTTGAGCCGGGCGCGGTTCCTGGATTCTCAGAGCATGTATTTAGTGGTCAGGTATACTATCAAATTGGTGATTTTGATACGGCTGTTATTTATAAATATCGTAGTGAGTACTTCCAACCTTATACTAGTAACGGTACACGCTTACGCTATGTTGATGCGGTAGGTGTGTGGGAAATGCGCGCTTCATACAGAATAAATAGTCACGTAAGGGTGAAGTTTGAAGCTATTAACCTATTTAGTGAGCCTAAGTCTCAGGATTTCTACACTGAAGATAATTTAGGTGAAGTAAACAGCTATGGCCCACGCTTATTTGCTGGAGTTTCTTTTAAGCTCTAAGTTTATTTCCAAGCTAAGATAAGTAGGAAAAGGCATTTTTGCCTTTTTCTACTTTACCCACCGTAAAAATATCATTAAATAATGTTACTACCTTGCTCTGGATCTCTGGCTTGATCTGCTTGCTCACGGATTTCATCTACATCACTGCTAACATCATCTAAATTATGCCTTTGATTATTATAACTTTTATTGATTTTAGGTTTTTCTGACACTGGCTGATTTTTTTGCTGTGCTTGAGGGACGCCTGTTTCGGGCTGAGTTGCTGTAGGTAAATAAAGATCGTCGCCTTGGCTATTGAGTAATATCCGCTCTCGAGCGTCATCGGGCATACTTATTCCTTGTTCAATAAAGTCAGTCACCAGTGTACGCATAAGCTGCGAGGCAACTTTAATAGTGCTGTGCTGTTCGCTATTAACCCAAAAGTAAATGGTTAAATTGATTGTGGCTGCGCCTAAGTTGTCTACCAATACTTGTGGAGCGGGATCGTCTATAATAGCGCTCTGGGCTTTTATTATTTCAAGAGCGCGGTTTTGCACGGCGCGAACGTCGTTATCAAAACCAACTCCCAATACAAAGTGACCGCGCATTTTAGGGTTTGCTGTTAAGTTTTTAATGACATTCTTATACACCGTCGCATTAGGTATTTGAATATGATTACCATCAAAATCCACTAAGGTTGTGGCGCGAGCAGTCACTTTTTTTACCACCCCTAAATGATTATTAACTTCGATAACATCATCAATTTTAAATGGCCGCTGCACGCTAAGTAACATACTGGAAATAAAGTTTTCAGCAATATCGCGAAACGCAAAACCTAAAATTAAACCCAGTAACCCGGTACCACTCATAACGGCCACAGCAAATTGAGTGAGGCCAACTAAGCGTAAGAATATATAAATTCCAAAGAAGATAATTAAAATACTAACAAAGCGTCGTGCAACTAAATTAAGCAAGTGGCTTTCACTCATATAACCTAGTGGCTTAATAATTATTTTTGAAAGTGGTCGAGCTAAAAAATAGCAGCCAATGATAACCACTACGCCCAATAGTAGAGCCGGTAACATTTGCCAAGCAGCTTGTAAAAACTGCATAACTTGCTGTTCTAAGTCAGGCCACAAAAACTGCCATGCATCGTTTCTGGTACTTATGTTTTCATTTTCGATTAATCTTTTAATATTCTGATTTATATATAAATGGCTATATTGCATGGGCATTTTCCATAATACACAAAAGTGATTAGACCGTTTACTAATCGGTTTATTACTTATTAGAATAGCAAATAAGAGGCCAGTTCGAGCTGGCAAACTATTTGCTACACCCTGTTATTAATGGGCAGTTATTTATGTGCTGCGCGGCAAGTAATCATAGCGGGGTTATCATCATGTCGAAAGATGAACGCGGGCATCAAGCACGAACACCGACTGAAATTCCATTATTGGGTTGGTGGGATATTAGTAAGCGAGTTTATACCAGCTTATCGCAAGATAACCTCTCATTTGTTGCTGCGGGAGTTGCTTTTTATGCCTTGTTAGCTATTTTTCCTGCACTTGCTGCACTCGTTTCGACGTATGCGTATTTTGCGTCGCCAGCGGATATTTCTGAGCTGTTAAGCCGGTTTGTAACATTATTACCGCAAAGTAGTCGCGATATTATATTAGAGCAGGTTTCGCAGGTGACAGAAAAATCACAAACACAGCTGAGTGTGAGTGCTATTGGTACATTGTTACTGGCTGTTTGGAGTAGCAGTAAAGGTTGTCAGGCATTAATTACAGCATGCAATATTACGTATCATCAACATAATAAAAGGCAGTTCTTTAAAGCGTTATTTGTACGCTTTGTGTTTTCGTTCGGGGCGATAGTTGTTGCGGTTATTGCGTTATTAATCATTGGTATATTACCTATCGTGCTTAATTTAGTGGGGCTTAACGCTCATATTGATACGCTTATTCAGTTAATTTCTTGGCCTATATTGGCAATCACATTTAATTTTGCTTTGGCTTTATTGTATCGTTATGCACCACACCGTAGTCCTGCAAAATGGTGCTGGGTAACCCCAGGCTCATTGATTGCGATGTTTTTTTGGATTATTGCGTCTTTAGGTTTTTCATATTATGTATCTCAATTTTCTTCTTATAATGAAACCTATGGCTCTATTGGTGGTGTAGTGATTATGTTGATGTGGTTGTATATTAGTGCTTATATTATTATTTTTGGTGCAGCAGTTAATGCCTGCACAGAGCAGCAAACGATGCATGACAGCACTATCGGTCCAGCTAAAGATGCTGGGGAGCGAGGTGCGTTTGTTGCCGACCGTTTAACGACGTTGCAGGCCAAACAAGAAAGCCGGGATGAGTAGTCTACACGACTCAACTAGAGTGGTAAGGGCTAGGGCTGCCTTTACTACTCTTTTGTTGCAAGTATGTTGCTAGTAATTAAATAAACGTTGTAAGTTATTAAGTTAGCCTAGCGTGCAGAGTCGAATCTGTCCCCACTTACCAATGACTTTGGTGTTAAGTTGAGTGGTTTAACTGGTGTACATATTCCCATAAGTCGTGAGTTTGTACTTGCCTGTTGATGGCTGACAACAGTAGTTTAGAGGCAGGTAAATTATTGACTCTAGAGCCTGGCAGCGAGATTGAGTTCACGAGTGAGCAAAACGCTGACATACTTATTTTGGCCGGTGAGTCACTTAAAGAAACCAATAGCGCACATCAGGTTCATTGTAATGGCTACGCAAAATACGATTAGGCAGTAACGCGTGATTATCGATGTGGCGAATATTTGGTCAAATTTAATTATCGGAGGTCTTTATGGGACTATTAGTAAAAGGTCAATGGCAAGATAAATGGTACGACACTGAGAGTAATCAGGGGGAGTTTAAACGTGAAGCCGCTCAATTACGTAATTGGGTTACTAAAGATGGCACCGCTGGGCCAACTGGTGAGGCTGGTTTTAAAGCGCAGTCAGGGCGTTATCACCTCTACGTTTCATTGGCTTGCCCTTGGGCGCATCGTACCTTGATATTTAGAAAACTAAAGGGTCTTGAGTCACATATCGATGTTTCAGTGGTTAGTCCTGATATGCTTGCGCATGGTTGGAGTTTTGATACCGATAACCACAGTAGCGGTGATAAGTTGTTTAATAATGATTTTATGCATCAAATATATACTCAGCATAAAAGTGATTATAGTGGCCGCGTTACAATACCTGTGCTTTGGGATAAACAGCAAAACAAAATTGTTAGCAATGAGTCGGCAGATATAATTCGTATGTTTAATAGCGCATTTAATGAGATAACCAATGATAAACGCGACTTTTATCCGGCTGTATTACAAAGTGATATTGATGAAATAAATGAGTTTATTTATGAAAATATCAACAATGGCGTATATCGCGCAGGCTTTGCGACAACAGTTAATGCGTATGAGCAAGCATTTGATTCATTATTTAGTGCTCTTGATAACGTTGAGCAGCGTTTAACAACTTCGCGTTATTTAGTAGGAAGTGAAATAACCGAAGCTGATTGGCGTTTATTTACTACACTAGTTCGCTTTGACAGTGTATACGTGGGGCATTTTAAATGTAATTTACGTACTATTGAAAGCTATCCCGCGCTTAGTCAGTATTTAAGAGAGCTTTATCAAGTTCCGGGTGTGGCAGATACCATTGATTTTTATCATATCAAGCGTCATTACTATTATAGTCAGACAATGATTAATCCGACTCAGATTGTTCCTAAAGGACCTGATATTGATTATATGCGTGATCATAACAGGGAAAAATTGGGATGACTTTAAAGTAGTTTTTTATAGTGGATTGGTATTAATTTATAGATCAGTGTAACGGCTAAACCTCAGTGATTTGAGGTTTAAATTAGCCTGAGTAGCCAAGTAAACTTACTGAGATAATTTGATTTACTGCTTTTATCATCAGATTTAAGCGCTTGATAACCTACCCCCGCACTAAATGCACTGGCAAGCCCTACTTTGGTTAGCGCAAACCTTTTTAAACGGTAAGTAAATGCACTCTGATGCTGCCTTTTTAAACTTTGCTGTAAATCCATTTCTTTACTGAGTTGAGTTACTTTGTGATTTGGCTTTTTAATAAAATAATCAATTAACATGATTTTTCTCCGGTCTGGATATCTAAGTCTTACTTAATATTTAAAAGCTGTTTGAGGCTATGTAATGTTTTAGTAAAACCTATTTTATTACTAATGTAGCCAATATTCTTCCAAGTCCAAACTAAAAAAATAAGCTGTAAACATATTAATAACGCAGCGCTGAGCCAAACTGAGCCACTAAATGCAAACACCGCAAACCCGAGAGTCGCCAGCAACCCAGCCCAAAGTAACACTAAACCACCGGCAAAGCAGACCAGTAAAATTATGAGTAATGCCAATGAACGTGTTGATAAGCGCAATTCAGCTTGCGCTATATTTTTACATAGTCCCGACTGTGTTTTATAGTCATGGTAAATTTGTTGGCTGTAACCTGATAATTTAGCTAAATGCTCTTGCCATAGCTGCGCAGAATGTTCAGCAGATTGCTCTGCTGAACTTTGTGCTTGCTCATCCGATGTTTTATCGTCGGTATGCTGCATAGTAATTACTTTCTACGACCAAGAAGAGAAGTAACTAACATACCTGCCGCAAAAGCGATACCTGCGGTTGCAAGTGGATTTTCAGAGGCTAGCTGGCGTGTTTTTCCTGAATATTCAGCCATTTTAATACGTGCCTCTAATTGCTTTTCAGATAATGTTTGCGCTGAGCTTGATGCTCCATGACGAACTGAGCTCTCAGCTGTAGCTGCACGTGATGAAAGTGAGTCTACAGCCTCATGCGCAGCTGAAGTTGCTTTTTCAGTAAATGGAGCATCCACATCTGATTTTTGTGGAGCTGCTTTAGAGTTTGATGCTGTTTGCTTAGCTGTTGAAGTAGTCATAATCAATCCTTAATAGTTCATTTCTTTGAAAAGTAATATAACTAATGCAATCATCAAACCAGCCATTAAAAAACATTTAAAATCAGCCGTTTGATTTTTTTATATGTTTTTTAATATGATTCATATCTTTCCTTTCAAGTAACACTTTCGCGGTTTGGGTAAATTTTACATAGTCATCGCAAGTCATATCGTAATGGTTTAAGTGTCTTTGTTGTTGTTATTTTTTGAGGTTTAATTTTCAAGAAAAGCAGAGCCTATCTAGTGTTTATCCTCCGTAAAAAGGCGATAATCTAGTATGAATACCAAATACGTGGTGTCCGGAATACCCTGTTTAGGGCGATTGAACTTTTGCTCACATAAATATTTAGGACGCGGTAGCTTTATTCGGTTTTTATTCATTCTGATGGGGATATAAGCCAGTAGAATAAAGTCGAAGCTGTTATTGAGCACAAATATCGCGCTGCGATTAACCGCCCTTGATTAATAAGCTTTAGTCTTGATTTAGTATTGAAAGGTTAGCATCCCTAATCAAACAATATAAAAATAATGTAATTATTCACTAGGTATTCAGTCAGTGACAATTGTTCATTCTTAAAGCAATTTATAAAAAAATTATTTTTTTCTTCTTTATCCACTTTTTCCCACATAATTCAGTAGCTTTGCGTGAAGCCTTATTTTTTCTAGGTTTAAGAGCGCATTATAGGATCTTGCCGACTTGACAAAATAGCGTGTCAAGCCCTAAACTGGAGCACTGTGGTAAAAAGTGGTTTTTAGTGGATCAAATTGGATCAAGATGCCAATGTTGATGAATACCAACGATTAGATTAGGCATATTTATGTTTCGCGGTGCGAGTTCACTGAGTTTGGATGATAAAGGACGCTTTGCGGTACCTACCAAGTACCGTGATTCGCTATTGTCCGAAGATCAGGGCACTGTGATCTGCACAGTCGCATTAAACGAGCCGTGCTTGTGGCTTTATCCACTAGCAGAGTGGATTGAAATAGAAGCAAAATTGGCAAAGATCTCCAATATGAATCCCCGTGCAAGACGTATGCAGCGCATGCTACTTGGTAACGCCACAGAATATCAGCTCGATAAAAACGGTCGAATTTTGTTAGCGCCTTCATTGCGCGCACATGCAGAGCTTGGCAAAAAGATCATGTTGGTTGGTTTGATGAACAAGTTTGAAATTTGGGATGAAGCACGCTGGCAAGAGCAGATGCGTCAGGACACCGAAATAGAAATGCTCGGTGAATTTGAATCTACCCCAGACTTAGACAGTTTATCGCTCTAGTCACCAAATTTAAGGCAATAATTAGCTAATGACAGCGCAATTTGAACATATTTCCGTATTAATGGACGAAACCATCGAATCCCTTGCGATCAAGCAAGACGGTATTTATATGGATGGTACTTTTGGCCGTGGCGGACATTCTGGACAAATACTTGCGCGATTAGGAGAGCAGGGGCGCTTGCAAGCGATTGATCAAGACCCACAAGCAATTAAAGCTGCTGAAAAGTTTGCCGACGATAAACGTTTTAGTATTGCCCACACACGTTTTTCAAATATTTTAGAGGTTGCACAAGACAATGATTTAGTTGGTAAGGTTGATGGTATTTTGCTTGATATTGGTGTGTCGTCACCGCAACTAGATGATGCACAGCGTGGTTTTAGCTTTATGAAAGACGGGCCGCTCGATATGCGTATGGACCCAAGTACTGGTCGCAGCGCAGCGCAGTGGTTAGCGGAGGCTGAACTTGAAGATATTACCCATGTTATTAAAAAATTAGGTGAAGAAAAATTCGGTCGTCGTATTGCCCATAAAGTTTTAGAAACACGTGAGCACACACCTATCACTACAACTAAGCAATTAGCCGATTTGGTTGATGAAGCGGTGCCAGTAAAAGATAAATATAAACACCCCGCAACGCGTACCTTTCAGGCTATTCGTATTTATATTAATAGTGAGCTTGAAGAAATTCAAACAGCATTACAGTCGGCAATTACTGTATTAAAACCGGGTGGACGTTTGGTAGTGATCTCTTTCCATTCATTAGAAGATCGCATAGTAAAACAGTTTATTAAAAAACAGAGTAAGGGAGAAGCAGTACCCAGAGGTCTGCCTTTAACGGATGCACAAATAAATAAAAACCTAACGTTAAAAGCAGTGGGTAAAGCGATTAAACCTAGTGATACTGAAATTGCGGCAAACCCACGTTCACGCAGTTCAGTACTTAGAGTTGCACAGAGGCTGTAATGAAAGCTAAAGCGAATCATCGAAAGCCCAATTTATTCTATGAAATTATCAAAGGCCTAGGAGCTAATAAGCTAACCTCGGCCTTATTGCTTATGATATTCGTAACAAGTTTAGCGGTTGTGCAGGTAACTCACCTAGCACGCCAAGAGTTAATCGAACAAGATCAGTTACTACAAGAGCGCGATGAACTCGACTTAGAGTGGCGTTATTTACTGGTCGAAGAAGAGTTTTATTCGCAGCATGTGCGCATTGAAGAAATTGCCACTATGCAACTAGAAATGAAGCGGCCGTCAAGCCGAGATGAACAGGTAATTATTCTGCCATGAATAGTAGAGGCAAAAAGCCCGTTACAACTTTAATCACCTGGCGTTTTATGTTGGTGTGTACTGTGGTGTTACTTATTTTTGTAACGCTTGTGTCGCGTGCAGCCTATTTACAAGTAATAGAGCCAGATAAAGCTCGTTCAGAAAGCAATAAACGCACAGTTCGAGTAGAGAAACTTCATGTGCAACGGGGTATGATTTTTGACCGTAATGGTAAAGAATTAGCGGTAAGCGTACCGGTTGTAAGTGTTTATGCCGACCCTAAAGCACTAAATAAATCACTGGTAAGTAAAGTGCTTAGACAAGCGCGTAAGAATGGCGAAGATTATCAAACATTGGCAGAAAACCAATCCGAACTGACCAAGCGTAGTGCTATTTATTACAAAAACGACTTACGTTGGCGTGAACTGGCTGATGTGCTGCGCATTGAACCGAAAAAAATTAATAGCCGTTTACGGGATGATGAAACCCGCCGTTTTGTATACTTAAAACGTCAAGTAACACCAGCGGTTGCAAATTACATTGGCGATCTGCGCTTGCCTGGCATTCATTTGCTTGATGAGTCAAAACGTTACTACCCGGCTGGGGAAATAACCGCTCACGTACTTGGCTTTACCAATATTGATGGTAAAGGTATCGAAGGGATTGAAAAGCTTTATGAAAAACCGTTAACCGGGGTTGAAGGCCGTCGTACTATTCGTAAAGATGCACAAGGCCGTGAAGTTGAAGTGCTTGATGAACGAGAGCGTGTGGAGCCAGAAAATATTCAACTGAGTATTGATCAACGTATTCAAACCATTGCTTATAAAGCGGTTAAATCGGCTGTACTTACATACAAAGCTACCTCAGGGTCAGCGATGGTGGTCGATGTTAAAACTGGCGAAGTGTTGGCGATGGTCAATAGCCCTTCATTTAACCCAAATAATATGCGTAATGCCTCACCACACAAACGTCGTAACCGTGCAATCACTGATTTGTTTGAACCTGGCTCAACTGTTAAGCCGCTAGCCATTTTAGCTGGGCTAGACTACGGCTCAGTTAAAGTCGATGACACTATTGATACGTATCCAGGTTGGATGCGTTTAGGCGGCTCATTAGTACAAGATACCCGTAACCATGGTGAAATGAGCTTACGTGAGATTTTAAAGTACTCCAGCAATATGGGCGTTACAAAAGTCACGCAAACTGTGCCAAAAGATTATTTTGTTGGTTTGTTTCAAAAGGTTGGGTTTGGTAGCGATACCGGCACCAGGATGGTCGGTGAAAGTAGTGGTTTATTCTATCCAAATAGGCGTTGGTCTGATCATGAAATTGCTGCGCTATCTTTTGGCTATAATATTGCGGTAAGTACCGCTCAGATGGCACGTTTTTATGCCATGTTAGGTGCAGGCGGCATAAATCGTCCACTGACTGTATTAAAGCAAGAACATGCACCTGAAGGTGAGCGTGTTTTTCAACAAAAAGATGTTGAAGCCGTTGTTCATATGATGGAAAGCGTTTTTGAAGACGGCGGCACAGCGCGTAATGTTAATGTAGATGGTTACCGTGCTGCGGGTAAAACCGGTACTTCTAAAAAAGCTGCTGCGGGTGGTTATGGTGATGAATATGTTGGTTATTTTGCCGGCGTAGCGCCAGCGAGTAACCCTCGTTTAGCGGTCGTTGTGATGATTAATGAACCCGGTGGCGATGTTTACTCTGGCGGTGCTACCGCCGGACCTGCCTTTGCTGAAATAGTGTCAAATGCTTTACGAATTTTAAATGTGGCTCCAGACAAAGATGCTGTTGCCTATATGAAAGGTAAAGATAATGATGCGTGATTTACAGCCGATTCTTAAACAGATTGAAGTGGACGCTAGTAGCCTACAGGTGAATCAGCTGCGTTTAGACAGCCGTGAAGTTAAACCCGGCGATGTATTTGTAGCAATTAAAGGCCATCAACTTGATGGCGGACATTTTATAGAAAAAGCGATTGAAAATGGCGCTATAGCCATTGTAGCCGATAGACTGTGTGAGTTTGAAAGCGACTTTGAACCACTTTATTTAGTCACTGATTTAGATAAAAAGCTAGCCGTTCTTGCTAGTGCATTTTACCAGCACGCAAGCCAGAAACTTGAGCTTGTTGGTGTGACTGGCACCAATGGTAAATCAACAACGACAGCAATGATTGCCCACCTAGCTGAATATTGCGATACTCAAGCCGCTATTATTGGCACTTTAGGTTATGGTCAAACTGATAACTTAATACCACTTCTAAATACCACACCTTCAAGTGTTGAGCTGCAGCGCATTCTAGCTGACTTAAAAGCGAAAAATAATAAACTAGTTGCAATGGAAGTCTCATCCCACGGTTTAGTGCAGCAGCGAGTTGGCCAATGTCAGTTTAAAGCCGCCGTGTTTACTAACTTATCCCGAGACCACTTAGATTACCATGGTGACATGCAAAATTATGGTGATGCTAAGTTAATGCTGATGCGTGACTATAATGCTGAGCTTGTGGTGCTTAATCAAGACGATAACCAAGCAGAGCTATGGCTTGAAAAGTACAACTTTAATAATCTTATTTGTTACGGGCATAAAAATTTAGCGCCAGAAGCAGCCAAATATGTGTATTTTAGCGAGGTCAACTTTCATCAGGGCGGTATTGCTGCTCTTTTAAATACCAGCTGGGGTGATATTAAAATAGAGTCCCCCTTATTTGGTGAGTTTAACTTATATAACTTAGCTGCAGCGATCGCCACCTTATTAGGTTTAGGTTATCCACTTACGCGTTTAGCTGAGGGCTGTAAAACACTTGAACCTGTTGCAGGACGTATGCAAGCTTATAGCGCTAATGACAAACCAACCTGTATTGTTGATTTCGCTCATACTCCAGATGCACTTGCCTTGGCATTACAAGCACTGCAAAAACATGTTCCCGGCGGCGTAAGTTGTGTCTTTGGCTGTGGTGGTGATCGTGATAAAGGTAAGCGCCCGCTGATGGCAAAAGCCGCAGAAGATAATGCCGATAAACTTATAATTACCAGTGACAACCCGCGTAGCGAAGAACCTATGCAAATAATTAACGATGTTGCAGCGGGGCTTGCACAACCAGAAAAAGCGCATCTTGAAGAAAATCGTGGTGCCGCTATTAGTTACGCTATTGAACAAGCAAGCTCTGAAGAAGTAATTTTAATTGCTGGTAAAGGCCATGAAGATTATCAAATTATTGGCGATCAACGCATCGACTTTTGTGATCGCCAATATGTACAACAACAATTAACAAAAAAATCACGAGGATCACAGTTATGATCCCAATGGATTTTAATTGGCTTGCCAAAGTGCTAGCAACAGATTACCAAGGTGGTAATCAACAAGTAACGAACATAAATACTGACACCCGCAGCTTGTGCGCTGGTGAAGTGTTTTTAGCATTACAAGGGCCTAATTTTGATGGCCATAAGTTTGTGCAACAAGCTAAAGAAAAAGGCGCGATAGCAGCGATTGTTAGCCGTGAAGTTGATATTGATTTACCACAGTTTGTGGTAGCGGATACGCGTTTGGCGCTCGGTGAAATCGGCGCAGCCGTTATGGCTGAAGTGTCGCCAAAGACCATTGCAATTACCGGCAGTGTGGGTAAAACCACTGTAAAGGAGATGTGCGCGGCTATTCTATCGGGTCATGGCGAAGTGCTTGCTACCGAGGGCAATTTTAATAACGATATTGGTGTGCCACTGACTTTATTGCGCCTAGAAGCCAAGCATCAATATGCGGTGATAGAGCTGGGTGCGAATCATATTGGTGAAATAGCCTATACCGCAGCGATGACTAAAGCAGATGTCGCGGTAGTTTGTAATGTGGCCGCCGCGCATATTGAAGGTTTTGGCTCTTTACAAGGTGTAGCAACCGCCAAAGGTGAAATTTACGACGGTTTAAAAGAGCATGGCGTAGCCATTATTAACAGCGATAGTGATTATAGTGACTATTGGCTGGATAAATTGCAAGGTCGTCAAGTTAAGCGTTTTTCAACCAGTGAAAAGTTAGATATTTGGGCTGAAGAAGTTAGCCTAGATGAGCAAGCTCATGCCTCGTTTTACATGTGTACAGCCACTCAACGAGTGCCTGTGAAACTTGCTTTACCAGGTAAGCATAACGTGGCTAATGCGCTGATAGCTGCATCACTTACGCTTGAATTTGATGTTGATCTTAAGTGCATTGCTAGCGCTTTGGCTAATATGGCTGAAGTAAAAGGCCGTGTAAATATTATTAAAGTAGATGACAACCTAACGGTTATTGATGATACCTACAATGCTAATGTTGAGTCGGTAAAAGCGGCAATAGATTTACTCAGCGATATATCAGGCCAACGTATTTTAGCTTTTGGTGATATGGGCGAGTTAGGTGAAGATGCGCGCATGTACCATCAGCAAGTGGGCGAATATGCAAAATTAAAAGGTATTGATGAGCTTTATACTTTAGGGGTATTAAGTAAGTCCGCCAGCGATGAATTTGAAAAGCCGAATCGCCACTTTTCGAGTCGTGACCAGCTATTACAACAGTTACAAAGTGAACTGGCTAAATCTGGGCGAAAAACCACCATCGTAGTAAAAGGTTCTCGCAGTTCTCGTATGGAATTGCTTGTACAAGATTTAGTTAATAGCCAGCAACTTGGCAGCAATGGAGTATCATCATGTTAGTTTGGCTGGCTGAGTATTTAACACAATATTACAGTGGTTTTAATATTTTTTCGTACCTGACGGTGCGCGCTGTATTAGGCATTTTAACCGCGTTATTAATATCGCTTTATTTTGGTCCAAAATTGATTCGTGCTTTGCAAAGAATGCAAATTGGTCAAATAGTACGTGATGATGGGCCTGAGTCGCACCTATCTAAAAAAGGCACCCCAACCATGGGCGGGCTACTTATTTTAGGCGCTATTTTTACTAGCACATTATTGTGGGCTGATTTATCAAATAAATATGTATGGGCTACCTTGTTTGTAATTGGAACACTGGGGTTAGTGGGCTTTATTGATGATTACCGTAAGGTTATTCGTAAAGATCCAAAAGGCTTAATTGCTAAATGGAAGTACTTTTGGCAGTCAGTCATTGCTTTAGTGGTTGCAAGTGCACTTTATTTTACCGCTCAACAAGGCAGTGAAACATCATTAGTGGTGCCATTTTTTAAAGATGTCCTACCGCAACTAGGCTTGTTTTACATTGTAATGACTTACTTTGTAATTGTTGGCACTTCAAACGCGGTAAACTTAACAGATGGCCTTGATGGCTTAGCGATTGTGCCAACTATTTTAGTCGCAGCGGCATTAGCAATTATTGCTTATTTAACCGGTAACGTTAATTTTTCTGAGTACTTACATATTCCACATTTACCCCTTGCGAGCGAATTGGTGGTGGTATGTACAGCTATTGTTGGCGCCGGTTTAGGGTTTTTATGGTTTAACACTTATCCAGCACAAGTATTTATGGGCGATGTGGGTTCACTAGCTTTAGGTGGTGCGCTGGGAATTATTGCCGTGTTAGTACGCCAAGAACTCGTGCTTGTGATTATGGGCGGTGTGTTTGTAATGGAAGCGCTGTCGGTTATTTTGCAAGTGGGCTCATTTAAGCTTCGAGGACAACGAATTTTTAGAATGGCACCCATTCACCATCATTACGAATTAAAAGGTTGGCCAGAGCCGCGGGTTATTGTGCGTTTTTGGATTATATCAATCGTACTTGTACTGGCTGGTCTCGTAACATTAAAGATAAGATAAATGAAATATTTAAATGAGATAAAAAATAAGCGTATAACGGTGCTCGGACTCGGTGTAACAGGTCTGGGCATTGTGCGTTTTTTGTTATCTCATAATGTGTTGCCTATTGTTGCTGATAGTCGAAATACGCCACCGGGCGGGGATTGGTTACTTGAGCATGCGCCAGAACTGACAACTCAGTTTGGTGATTTAGATAATACTGCGCTTAGTGATAACGATATTATTATTATCAGCCCAGGGCTTAGCTTGAGCACAGATGCCGTTGCCAAAGCAATTGATGCAGGTGTTGAAGTGATTGGTGACGTAGAGCTATTTGCTCGCTTAACAGATAAACCCGTCGTTGCAGTGACTGGCTCTAATGGTAAATCTACCGTAGTGACACTGGCTTACGATGTATTAAAAACGGCAGGTTATAAAGTCGGCTTAGGTGGTAATATTGGTACTGCAGTGCTTGATTTATTAAATGATGGCTTTGATGTGTTTGTACTGGAACTATCAAGCTTTCAACTTGATACCACCACTAGTTTAAAACCAATCAGTGCCAGCGTATTAAATGTTTCTGAAGATCACCTTGATCGCTATGAAAATTATCAAGGTTATATTAATTCAAAGCAGACTATTTATCGCTATGCGTCTCTAGCTGTAGTGAATAAAGACGATAGTGCAACTTATACCGATACAGCAAATCAGGTGAGCTTTGGTTTAACCTCGGGTGATTACTGTTTGAAGAGTCACCAAGGTGAAGATTATTTTACCGTAAAAGGTGAGTCGTTATTGCCCGTCAGTTGTTTAAATGTTGTTGGTCGCCATAATCAGTTAAATGCGCTTGCTGTGATGGCTTTATTAAGCCCGTTCACTATCAGCGGTGAGCATTACCGCCGAGCTTTTAGTGAATTTACCGGTCTTGCGCATCGCTGCCAGTTTGTTACAAAGCTTAACGGCGTTAAGTATTTTAATGATTCAAAAGCCACTAATGTAGGTGCAACTATTGCTGCAATCGCAAGCTTAGCCAATCAAGCAAAGCAATTGGTTGTTATTGCTGGTGGCGATGCAAAAGGTGCTGATTTAAATGCTCTTAAACCTTACTTGCAAGAGCAGCTTAAAGCTCTGATCTGTTTTGGTAAAGATGCCAAAGCGCTGGTTGCTTTAACAGAAAAAGGCCACTTAACGGCTAACATGGACGAAGCAGTCAGTCTTGCTAAAGAGCTTAGCACTGAAGGCGATATTGTTTTATTAGCACCGGCGTGCGCCAGTATCGATATGTATAAAAATTATATGCAGCGCGGTGAGCATTTTAGCGAGTGTGTAAATAGCCAATGTGTTAAGGAAGACTCATGATCGCTTTTGCTAATATTAAAGAGTCTCTGACTCCGCGTCCATCAGCGCAGTTATATGATGTACCGCTATTATATTGTGTTGTTATGCTCATTGGCTTGGGCTTTGTGATGGTTATGAGTGCCTCAATGCCTACTGCTGAGCGACTATTCGATGACCCGTACCATATTATTATTCGCCACAGTTTATTTTTAGTTATGGCCTTTGTGCTTTTTTGGATCACGTCCTGTGTACCGATGACTTGGTGGAAGCGCTCAAACCCTTATTTATTACTATTGGGTTTAGCGCTATTAGTAGTGGTATTAATTGTTGGGCGCGAAGTTAACGGTGCAAAACGCTGGATACCAATCGGTCCTGTAGGAATTCAAGCGGCGGAGCTGGCAAAGTTATTCTTTTTTAGCTATATCGCGGGCTATTTAGTACGTAAACGTGAAGAAGTTCAAGAAAACTTAAAAGGTTTTGCTAAGCCGATTGCGGTCTTTGCGGTTTATGCGTTATTGGTTTTATTACAGCCCGACTTAGGGACTGTGGTAGTGATGTTTGTCACTACAGTCGGATTATTATTTTTAGCCGGAGCTAAGTTGTGGCAGTTTTTTGCGTTGATCTTAACTGGTATTGCTTTAGTGGTGTTGCTAATCATAGTTGAACCGTACCGGATGGCTCGGGTGGTGGGCTTTTTAGAGCCTTGGGACGACCCATTTGGCAAGGGTTATCAATTAGTACAATCGCTAATGGCATACAGTCAAGGTGGTTGGTTTGGTCAAGGGTTGGGTAATAGCGTACAAAAGTTACAATACTTACCTGAAGCACATAATGACTTTATTTTTGCCGTTATAGGTGAAGAACTTGGCTTTGTAGGTGTTGTTAGTATCTTAATTTTGTTTGGTACGTTAGTTTTTCGAGCATTACTGATTGCTGAGCAAGCACTTAAATGTGGTAAAGAATACGAAGGCTATTTTAGTTTTGCGATAGGTATTTGGTTTGCTTTTCAAACCATGGTGAATGTCGGTGCAAGTGTAGGTATATTGCCGACCAAAGGATTAACTCTGCCATTTGTTTCTTATGGTGGTTCCAGCTTATTAATAATGACTATTGCTGCTGGTATTTTGATGCGAGTTGATTTTGAAACCAAAATGGCTACCAAGCAAGCAACGTCACGAGGAGGTCGTCGATGAGTAAGAAAATAGTTATTGTTGCCGGCGGCACCGGTGGTCACATTTTTCCTGGTATTGCTGTTGCTGATTATTTAAAAAAAGCGGGTTGGCAGGTGAATTGGATTGGTACGGCTGATCGGATGGAAGCAGATGTAGTCCCTAAGCATAATATAGATATTGATTTTATTAATGTTAAAGGTGTACGTGGTAACGGTATTACACGTTTAGTTAAAGCGCCTTTTATGGTGATAAATGCTATTTTGCAAGCACGAAAAGTATTAAAAAAGCAACGCCCAGACGTGATACTTGCCATGGGTGGTTATGTTACTGGACCAACAGGTGTGGCTGCAAAAAGTTTAGGTATTCCATTAGTCATCCATGAGCAAAATGCAGTGGCTGGAATGAGTAATAAATACCTAGCTAAGTTTGCTAATAAAGTACTTGCCGCTTTTCCAGAGGCTTTTGAAAAGGGTCAAAGTGAAGTAGTCGGAAATCCTGTAAGGGCAAGTGTTGCTGATGTAAAAAAACATACAATTTCTAGCCCAATCAAATTGTTAGTCGTTGGTGGTTCATTAGGCGCTAAGGTGCTCAATGATACATTACCCACTGCGTTTAAGATGTTAGGTGAAACTTCTTCTGTAGTGATACGGCATCAAACGGGCAAAGGGCACCTAAATGCAGTGCGTGAAGCATATAAACAACAAGGCTTTACATCGGAGCAGGCAAAAGTAACCGAATTTATTGATGATATGGACAGCGCCTATGAGTGGGCTGATATTGTTATTTGCCGCGCCGGAGCATTGACAGTTAGTGAAATTGCTGTAGCGGGACGAATGGCGGTATTTGTGCCTTATCCGCATGCGGTGGATGACCACCAAACAGCCAACGCAAAATTTTTAGTCGATGGTAAGGCCGCGCTTATTATGCCTCAAGAGCAATTTAATGCGCACTCAGTAGTTGAGTTGTTAACGCCTTATTTAGAACAACCAGAATTGATCAGTGAGCATGCGACTGCAGCCTCGCAATTAGCAGTAATTGATGCGACTGCAAATGTCGCAAAGTATTGCGTAGCAGCTGCAAGCGAAAAAGAGCCACTGCAAGTAACAGAAAAAAGAGATAGCTAAGTGAAAGAAACGGCAATAGAGAAAAGTACTCGTCCAGCAATGAGACGTATCGAAACTATCCATTTTATTGGTATAGGTGGCGCAGGCATGGGCGGAATTGCTGAAGTGCTCGCTTTTGAAGGCTATCGTATTACTGGCTCTGATATTGCTCACAGTGCAATGACTGAACGGTTGATTAAAGCTGGCGCAGAGGTTTTTATTGGTCATCATGAAAATAATGTTAAAGATGCCAATGTGGTCGTGGTATCAAGCGCCATTGATGAAAAAAACCCTGAGATAGTGGCAGCTAAGGCTGCGCGTATACCTGTGGTCCGTCGTGCTGAAATGCTGGCCGAATTAATGCGTTTTCGTCATGGTATTGCGATAGCTGGCACTCATGGTAAAACCACCACAACTAGTTTAATTGCTAGTATTTACGGCCAAGCTGGGCTTGATCCAACATTTATAATAGGTGGCTTACTTAATAGTGCGGGCAGTAATGCAAAAGTAGGGAACAGTGATTTTTTAATTGCTGAAGCCGATGAAAGCGATGCGTCGTTCTTACATTTACAACCCATGGTATCAGTGATCACTAATATTGAAGAAGATCACATGGACACTTACGGCGGTAGCCTTGAAAAAATGAAAGACACCTATGTGGATTTTATTCATAACTTACCGTTTTATGGTTTGGCTGTTGTGTGTATAGATTCTGATGTAGCAGCAGAGCTTCTTCCTCGTTTTGGTCGTCCAGTACTTACGTATGGTGAATCGCGTGAGGCTGACTATCAAATGACTGAATTTAGCCAAACGGCAAATAGTTGTACGTTTACCGTCAATAGCAAGCAAGGCGAAAGCATTACTGTTTCGTTGAATATGCCAGGTAAACATAATGCATTAAATGCCACGGCAGCCATTGTAGTAGCTAAAGATCAAAACATTGCTAATCATGCAATTTTAGAAGCGTTACAAAAATTTGAAGGCATTGGTCGTCGCTTCCAACACTATGGCGATTTTGAAAATGAACGCGGTAAAGTGATGTTAGTAGACGATTATGGTCATCACCCATCAGAAGTCGCTGCAACTATTTCGGCGGTTCGCGAGGGGTGGCCAGATAAGCGTTTAGTGATGGTTTATCAACCACATCGTTATAGTCGTACGCGCGACTTATATGAAGATTTTGTTAAAGTGCTTGCTGATGTGGACCAGCTATTACTGTTGGATGTTTACGCTGCAGGAGAAGAAGCTATCGTTGGCGCTGACAGTAAAAGCTTATGCCGTAGTTTACGCTTAAGGGGTAAAGAGCCGTTACATGTAGCAAGTAGTACCGAGCTTGCTGGTGTGCTCGCTGATACTTTACAAGACAACGATTTAGTACTCACTCAAGGGGCTGGTAATATTGGTCAGTTGGTTAAAAAGCTCGCAGCGACTTCTTTATCTATTGAGCAGCTTAAGCAGGTGGACGTATGAGCCAGTTAGCAGCAACATTTGGTAAAGTTGCGGTACTTTTAGGTGGCGATTCAGCAGAGCGTGAAGTGTCACTTAAATCAGGTCAAGCGATATTAAAAGCGCTACAAAGTGCTGGCATTGATGCCATTGCGTTTGATCCGCAAATACAGCCTTTGTGGCAACTAAAAGAACTTAACATTGAGCGCGTTTTTATTGCGCTGCATGGTCGTGGTGGTGAAGATGGCACCATTCAAGGTGCGCTTGAATTTATGAACATACCATACACTGGCAGTAATGTTTTAGGCTCAGCCTTGGGTATGGATAAAGTGCGTTGTAAACAATTGTTTAAATCAGTGGGGTTGAGTACAGCCCCTTTTGCCGTAGTGGATGCTAAAAAGGGCTTTGATGCTAACGCTATTATGGGTGAGTTTAAAAAAGTGATGGTTAAACCTTCGCATGAAGGCTCAAGCATTGGTATGGCACAAGCAACCAATGCTGATGAATTAACTAAGGCACTGAATGATGCTTTTAAGTTTGATAGCCAAGTATTAGTAGAGCAGTGGATCACTGGGCGTGAATTTACCGTTGCAGTACTGGGGGATGAGATACAACCCGTTATTGAAATGACCACCCCGAATGGTTTTTATGACTATCAAGCTAAGTATCAGTCAACGACCACGCAGTATCATTGTCCGGCTGATTTATCAGCGATAGATACAAAAAAGCTACAAGCAATGTCACTCGAAGCGTTTGCTTTAGTGGGGGCTAGTGGTTGGGGACGCGTTGATGCAATGCAAGATAAAAGCGGTGAGTTTTATTTATTAGAAGTGAATACTGTACCAGGTATGACTGAAAAATCACTGGTACCCATGGCAGCAAAAGCAAATGGTGCGAGTTTTGAGCAATTAGTTGTTCGTATTTTGGAGCAAACACTTTAATATGCATCCTTTTTTAGAAAAAACACAACAACTTAAACAGCAACTAAATTGGTCGCTGATTTTTGGCGTGAGCTTTTTTCTATTTGTGGTATTTAGTTTGGTGCAAATAACCAGCGGTGTTACTCAGTGGCTTGTAGATAATAAAGATGCGCAAATTAAGCATTTATCGGTTCAAGGTAGCCCTATGTATACCGACGAAAAAGCCATTATTAGTGCTATCAAAAAAGCAGATCTATCGAGCTTTTTTGAGTTGGATGTAAAAAAAATTCAGTACCTAGTCCAAGAGTTACCTTGGGTAGCAACTGCTTCGGTACGTAAACAATGGCCGGATACCATTCAGGTTTATGTGGTAGAGCATCAAGCTAAGGCTATTTGGAATAGTGACTTTTTACTAAACCAAGACGGTAATGTGTTTGAGGCGAACGCAGAAGAATTAGTGGGCAAGTTGCCCCAATTATATGGCCCAAAAGGTAGCGAAAGTGAAGCCTGGGCAGCATTTAAACAGTTTGATGACATGTTGGCGTTAAACAGTTTAAAATTAACCAGTTTGGCCTTATCTGAGCGGTTTGCTTGGCAATTATGGTTAGATAATGGCGTGCGACTTAACTTAGGTCGCAAAAATAAAGCAAAACGAGTACAACGCTTTATTGATGTTTACCCGCGTATGCAAAAGCGCGAAGATGCACAACTAGATGTTGTCGATTTACGGTATGATACCGGCCTTGCAGTGAGCTGGAAGCCACTGCAAGAAGAGCAATTAAAAAATAAGAGTAAGGCATGACTAAGTCAGCAGAAAGAAACCTAGTGATTGGATTAGACGTTGGTACTGCAAAAGTAGTGGCCACGGTTGGTGAAATCACCGCAGATAACAAACTCAGCATAGTTGGGGTCGGCAGCCAAGTATCTTATGGTATGGATAAAGGCGGCGTTAATGACCTAAACCTTGTTTCTGAGTCGATTCGTCGCGCGATAGATGAAGCAGAACTTATGGCGGATTGCCGAATCAGTTCGGTGTATTTGGGGATTTCAGGCAAACATATTCAATGTCAAAACGAAAGCGGTGTAGTGGCGATTAATAACACTGAAGTAACCGAGGACGATATTGAAAATGTAATTCATATTGCTCGTTCGGTACCGATTTCTGCTGAGCGTAAAATGCTCCATGCTTTACCGCAAGAATATAGTATTGATATGCAAGAAGGAATTAAAAACCCTTTAGGAATGAGTGGCGTACGTATGGAAGCCCGCGCGCACATTATTACCTGTTCAAACGATATGGCAAAAAACATTGAAAAATGTGTTGAACGTTGTGGCCTTGAAGTGGACCAATTAATATTTACAGCTCTTGCTTCGTGTTATTCGGTTTTAACCGATGATGAAAAGGAGCTCGGCGTAGCGGTACTCGATATTGGTGGTGGTACTATGGATATCACCATTTATATAAATGGTGCGCTGCGTCATTCCGCGGTTATTCCTGTGGCGGGTAACCAAGTGACGGGTGATATAGCAAAAATATTTCGTACACCTATATCACATGCCGAGTCACTCAAAGTACAATACGCCTGTGCAAGTAGCCAAATGACCAGTAGTGAAGATACCATTGAGGTGCCTAGCGTAGGTGGGCGGCCTGCACGTTTAATGTCGCGTCACACTTTATCAGAGGTGGTTGAACCGCGCTTTAGAGAATTATTTGAATTAGCGATGGAAGAAATTCGTCGTTCAGGTTTAGAAGACCAAATTGCAGCAGGACTCGTTATTACGGGCGGAACTGCTAAAATGGCTGGCGCGATGGAAGTGGCAGAAGACATTTTCCAAATGCCAGTAAGAATAGGCAAGCCAATCGGGATGGTTGGTTTGACTGATTATGTAGATGACCCTTCATTCGCAACGGCGGTCGGCTTATTACAATATGGCCGTACGATGCAGTCGATGAATGCACAAAAGTCGAAGTCTGATGGGGATGTCAATTGGTGGAACCGCATTACTAAATGGTTCCAAGGCGAGTTTTAGTACTACTCAAGTCGGAGAGTAAACATGTTTGATATGATGGAACAACACAGCGAAGAAGCTGTAATTAAAGTAATTGGCGTGGGCGGTGGCGGCGGTAACGCTGTTGAGCACATGGTGAAACAACAAATTGAAGGCGTGCGTTTTATTGCCGCTAATACGGATGCACAAGCATTACGAAATTCATCTGCGGATGTAACCGTGCAGCTAGGTACACAAATTACCTCTGGGCTAGGTGCGGGCGCAAACCCTGAAGTGGGTCGCGAGTCAGCAGAAGAAGATCAAGAAACCATTCGCGCCAGCCTTGAAGGTGCGGATATGGTGTTTATCGCAGCCGGTATGGGTGGCGGTACGGGTACAGGGGCTGCGCCAGTAGTCGCTAAACTTGCTAAAGAGTTAGGTATATTAACGGTTGCTGTAGTAACACGACCATTTGACTTTGAAGGCAAAAAGCGTGCAGCAGCGGCTGAACAAGGTATTAATGAATTGTCAGAAATTGTAGATTCACTTATTACAATTCCTAACAATAAATTGCTTAAAGTTTTAGGAAAAGGGACTACACTTCTAGATGCCTTTGCTAAAGCTAATGACGTATTATTTGGAGCGGTACAAGGTATTGCAGAGTTAATTACTCGTTCTGGTTTGATCAATGTGGATTTCGCCGACGTACGTACAGTAATGTCAGCGATGGGTACTGCAATGATGGGGACTGCCTCTGCTTCAGGTCCGGACCGTGCGCAAGAAGCGGCAGAAGCGGCTATCTCAAGCCCTCTACTTGAAGACGTTGATTTAACAGGTGCTAAAGGTATCTTGGTTAATATCACTGCGGGTATGGACATCGCTATTGAAG
This sequence comes from Pseudoalteromonas sp. AOP7-A1-14, assembly GCF_052376275.1. Classification (NCBI taxonomy): domain Bacteria; kingdom Pseudomonadati; phylum Pseudomonadota; class Gammaproteobacteria; order Alteromonadales; family Pseudoalteromonadaceae; genus Pseudoalteromonas; species Pseudoalteromonas sp. AOP7-A1-14. Next base: position 25,065 of record NZ_JBQSVO010000002.1, read on the forward strand.
AGTTTGAAATTGTTGGTAATCACGTTAAAGCACTCGCTTCAGAAAATGCAACCGTGGTTGTTGGTGCAGTTATCGACCCTGAAATGACAGATGAGCTACGTGTAACTGTAGTTGCAACAGGCCTTGGCGGCGAACGTCGTCCACAGTTTGGTATTGTTGATAATGGCTTTAAAAAAGCGTCGGGTTCTGATGTTAACGCCAGCAGCAATCAAGCAACTAGCAGCATGTATGTGCCAAGCTTTGCATCACAAGGGACTAGTTCTGAAGATACCACTACAAGCACGCAAACTGAAAGCAAAGAGCAAGCTTCAACAAGCAGTGGAAGCAGTAATAAAGCTGCTGAAAGTAATAAGAAATCTGAAAAGTCTGATGGTGGCGATTATTTTGACATCCCCGCTTTTTTAAGAAAACAAGCTGATTAAACAAAACGTTAAAACTGTTTTGTTTGAAAAGTGAACAAATTTGGCAGCTGGTCGTATTTATGATACAATTTGCCGCCTAACTGTAACTATAAGTGAGCGAACCTATGATTAAACAGCGTACGATTGCAGAAGTAGTCAAAGCCATAGGAATTGGACTTCATAAAGGTGAGAAGGTCACAATAACTCTCCGACCTGCGAGCGCAAATACTGGGATTGTATTTCGTCGTGTCGACCTTGATCCTGTTGTTGATTTTGAAACAACACCTGAAGCCGTTGGTGATACACAGTTATGTACTTGTTTAACCAATAAAGATGGCGTTCGCTTATCGACCACTGAGCATCTTATTGCGGCCGTTGCTGCAATGGGCATTGATAATCTAATTGTAGAATTAGACAGCTCAGAAGTGCCGATTATGGATGGTAGTGCATTGCCATTTATTTACTTGTTACAAAAAGGCGGCATTAAAGAGCAAGGTGCAGCCAAACGCTTTATTCGTATTAAAGAAAAAGTACGTATTGAAGAAGATGACAAATGGGCCGAGATTGAACCGTATGACGGTTTCCATATCGACTTTGAAATTGCCTTTGATCATCCGGCTATCAATGAAAGCCGCCAACGTATCGGTTTAGATATTACGGCACAAAGCTTCACTGAAGAAATTAGTCGCGCACGTACTTTTGGCTTTATGAAAGATATTGAGTATATGCATGCAAATAACCTAGCATTAGGTGGCAGCATGGATAACGCCGTGGTATTGGATGAGTTCAAAGTACTTAATCCTAACGGTTTACGTTATAGCGATGAGTTCGTTAAGCATAAGATTTTAGACTGTGTTGGTGACATGTTTATGACAGGCCACAATATTTTAGGCAAAGTAACTGCCTTTAAATCTGGCCATGACTTAAACAACAAGCTACTACGTAAAATTATGGCTACTGAGTCAGCGTGGGAATGGGCAACTTTCGATACCCCAGTCACTATGCCAGCTCCCGGCCTAGAAGTAGCGAGAGCTTAATCGCTGCAACACAAGTTTACAGTTATAAAAAATGACGCTTTCAAGCGTCATTTTTTTTGCCTACAATTTATTTTAAACAAGAGTGCTTTAGGCGCGCGAGTGGGAGCATTTTAAATAAAATAGATTTGATCATTTAATATAAAGCTCTAACTATAAAGACTATCTTATTTAGGCTTGTTTTGCTCGGCTTCTGCGAGTTGTATATATTTTCGCTCAACCAGTTCAGATAAAGGCACTAGTTCAAACCCTTGGTCTTGAAGCTCAGGCAGAGCTTTCTTTAAAAAAGCGATTGTTTCAGGGTAAGGGTGGGCAATGGCTATGGCAAAGCTGAACTTCTCAGCTTTATATTTAAGTTCATTTAGGCGAAGGTTAAGTTGCTGTTTAGTCAGTATATTATCTAAAAAAACATGGCGACTAACATTTTTTACGCCGTATAAGTTAGCCACGTGTTGGGCTTGGCTTAAGTTGGTTGTACGGCTATCTAAAAAATATAAGTTGTGCTTTTTAAGCACTTCCATAGTCCATTTCATGGGAAGGCTTTGCTGAGTCAGCCTTGATCCCATGTGATTATTAACGCCTTTGACTTGTGGCAGGCTTGCCAGCGCACTACCTAAAGTATGTTGTAGTTGTTCTTTATTCATATCAGTGGTGAGAGCTCCGGGACCAAGTGCTTTGCTACTATCAATTGATTGCATGGGAATATGCAGCAATATCTCTTTATTAGATTGGCTGGCAAGATCTGCAAAAGCTTGTGAATATGGAGTATGTGGTAAAATTGAGTAGGATACTTGGCCTGGTAAATTCAGGATATCTAAATCACGTTGGTGATAGCCTATATCGTCAATAACAATAGCTACCTGCTTGGCAAAGCAAGTAGCAGGTAGGTAGAGTATAGCTATCAGTAGCGCTAGAAGTAATTTCACGTTTTATTATTATTTTCTTCTTGTGTGCTTGCAGCTACGCCAGCTATGTTTATCATAAATATAATCACTTTATGGTAAGTAGCTGTGTTGCTTTTAATAATTGACGATCAGGTAAGCTTTCTTGTAGTGACTGTTGGCTGACCATTCCTTGTTCATATTTTATTATAACGGCTTTTGCTGTTTGTGGAAGTGTTGTTTGATTAATCGTCACATCAGGCATAATACCCACCCCATCGATTGACTTACCTAGTGGGGTAAAATATTTGGCTGTAGTCAGTTTTAATGCCGTATTGCCATTACCAAGTGGGATGAGAGATTGTACAGAGCCTTTACCAAAAGACTGGTTGCCAACTAAGGTTGCACGGTCATTATCCCTAAGCGCTGCGGCTAAAATTTCTGCGGCTGATGCTGATTTTTCGTTGATGAGTACTGCTATCGGCACATTACTGAGAATATCACCGTGTTGTGCTTTATATTCCTGGTTGGCGTCATAAAAACGCCCTCGGGTAGTAACTATTGTGCCGCTTTGTAAAAATAAATCTGAAACCGCGACCGCACTTTGCAATGTGCCACCTGGGTTATCACGTAAATCCAGTACCAGCCCACTTAATTCATCACCGTTATTACTTTGTAATATAGTCACTTGGCGAGCTACATTGTGTAGCGTGTGGTTATTAAAGCTTTTAATGGCTATGTAACCAATACCAAACTCTGCCAACGAGCTAGTGACGCTTTCTATATTGATTTCTTGCCGCGTTACGGCAAGCTCAATATGCTGCTCATTACCACGCTTTACAGTCAAAGTAATAGTGGGGTTTTGGCTTTCGCGAATGAGCTCTGCAACCCGCTCAATCGAATGCTTGTTAATATTTTTCCGGTTAATAGCAATCAACATATCGTTTGCTTTTATGCCTGCTTTTGCCGCTGGAGAGTCTTTAATAGTACCCACAATGTAGATTTGGTTGCTTTGCTCTTTAACTTCGATACCTAGGCCTGTGTAGCGGCCGTTATTATTATTAAAAATAGCATCAAGTTCTTTCTCGTCAAGATACTTAGAATAAGGGTCAAGGCTGGCTAATAGCATTTCAAATTGGTTAATATCTTCAAAGCTTTGTTGTAATGCTAAATCTTCAACATAATAAGTATGAATATTAAAAATAATTTCGTTTCTTTGTGGGCTTTTTAAGTCTTTTATTGACGTTGCTGAGTGAGTAACAAAACTTAGAATTAGAAGCAGCAAGCACAGTGAGTTATTGCTTATGACTGTGCGTGGGTATGAATGGGTATTAAAATTTAGCATCAGCTGCTCCCAGTGGGGTGCAGCTGTTTAATCAATTAAATGCGTCTGCACCATTTTTCAGGGTTTACTGCGCGTCCTTTATGGCGTATCTCAAAGTATAGACCAGAACTTGATTGTCCGCCGCTTTTACCAACAAGTGCTACTGATTCACCCTGGCGAACCATATCACCTACGTCTTTTAAGAGTGTTTGTGTATGTCCATAAAGGCTCATAAAGCCATCGCCATGGTCAATTACAATAACCCAGCCAAAGCCATTCAACCAATCGGCATAAACTACTTGGCCGTTTTGAATGCTATTAACGTTTACCCCTTCGTTGGCATCAATCAGCACTCCTTTCCAATCAATTCCGCCGTGCTTTCGTTGGCCAAATTTATGGCTTAGTTTGCCTTTTGTTGGCCAGTCTAGCTTTCCTTTTGCTTTTGACAGGCCGATTAATTCAACCTTTTGATTTTTTGCTTTTTCAAGCTCGGCAAGCGTGGCGATTAGGGTTTGCTCATTTTCTTTTAAGTAGTTAATTGAGCTTTCGGTGCTGTTTAGTTTGGCTTTTAAACTTTTAAGATTTTTTTGTCTGTCGTTTTGTGCATTAACCAGCGCTTGTTGACGGTTTTTTTGTTCTTTATATAGAGCGGTTAAGTGCAGTTCAGTTTTTTCAAGTTCAGCTTGTACTTGTTTAATTTCGACTAACAGTGCTTTGAGTTCATCAAGTTGTTCAACACGAGCTTTATTTAAGTAGTTGTAATAGCTAAGAGTACGTTCGACTTGGGCGGTGTTTTGTTGATTAAGTAACATTTTTGAGTAGTCATGACTGCCAGCCATATAGGCACTTTGTAACTGTGCCGCGAGCGCTTTTTGCATTAGCTTTTGCTTATTAGTTAATGCATCGGCTTGTTGTTGTTGTTGTTGCTGTTGCTGCCGCGTTTTTTTAATCGAATTTTGGGCGATATTGAGTGCTTTGGCATTTTTAGCTATATCGAGCTCATGCTGTTTGAGGTTTTTATTTAACGTGACAATTTTTTGCTGTTGGGCTTTACGCTCTGTTTGACTTTTTTCAAGTGCACTTTGAATTTCTGATAGGTCTTTTTTAGTACGATCTTCGTTAGCTGTTACCGCAGTAACAGCTAACGAAGTAAGTATTAACGTACGACATAAGAATTTGTTAATACTATTCATAATACCTTACTTCAATTTCATGATAGGTTTGCCAGTCATTTCGCTGGGTTGTTCCATGCCCATTAAATGTAGCATTGTTGGTGCAACATCGCTCAACGCTTTGCCTTCACTTGCGTTTGCATCACGGCCAACATAAATAAAAGGTACTGGCTCGCTGGTATGCGCGGTGTGGGCTTGGCCTGTTTTAGGGTTTGTCATCTGCTCTGCATTACCGTGATCAGCTGTGATCAGTGCTTCGCCGCCGTATTCTTTTAAGGCTGCAACAACGCGGCCAATACAATTATCAACAGCTTCACACGCTTTTACTGCGGCTTCAAATACACCTGAGTGGCCAACCATATCGCCGTTTGGATAGTTACAAATAATGGCATCGTACTGGCCACCTTTAATCGCTTCAATAAGCTTGTCGGTAAGCATTTCTGAGTTCATCTCAGGCTGTAGGTCGTAAGTTGCTACTTGTGGTGAAGGAATAAGTTCGCGGGTTTCGCCTTTAAATTCGTCTTCACGGCCGCCACTAAAGAAGAATGTTACATGAGCGTACTTTTCAGTTTCTGATATACGAAGCTGTGTTTTTTCGTGTTTTTCAAACCATTCACCAAGCACGTTAGTTAGTGGCTCTGGTGAAAACGCCGATGGTGCATCAATAGTGGCGGCGTATTCGGTCATCATCACAAAACCACTGAGGTTTGGTGATTTTTGTTTTTTGAAGCCATCAAACTCTTTTTCGACGAAAGCGCGAGTAATTTCACGAGCGCGATCGGCTCTAAAGTTTGCAAATATAAGCGTGTCGCCATCATTTATTTGAACAGCTGACTTGCTTTTAGGAGTAATGGTGGTTGCTTCAACAAATTCATCGTTTTCGTCACGTTCATAGGCTGCGTCAATAGCTTCTACACCTGTCGTGTAGTTATACTCGCCTACACCACAAGCCATTACGTTATAGGCTTTTTCTACACGGTTCCAGCGGTTATCTCTGTCCATGGCATAGTAACGCCCCACTAATGACGCTAAACGACCGCAGCCTAACGTTGCAAATAATGCTTCGATACGCTCTATTGATGCTTTGGCGCTGCGAGGAGGAGTGTCGCGGCCATCTAAGAAACCATGAAAGTAAACTTCCTTAGCGCCACGCTTTGCAGCCAGCTCAATGGTTGCCACGATATGATCTTCATGGCTGTGAACACCACCTGGGCTTAATAAACCCATAATATGCACGGCTTTACCTGCATTTACAGCTTTGTCTATGTTTTCAACCAGTACTGGGTTGCTATCGAATTCGCCGTCTTCAATCGCTTTAGTGATGCGAGTAAAGTCTTGGTAAACTACGCGCCCTGCGCCTAAATTAACATGACCTACTTCAGAGTTGCCCATTTGACCATCAGGAAGCCCAACATCTAAACCTGAACCTGAAATTAGAGTGTGTGGACGAGTCGCCCAAAGTTCATCTAAAACGGGTGTATTAGCCGCTAAGATTGCATTGCTTTGCGTATCTTCACGGTATCCCCAACCGTCTAAAATCATTAATACTAAAGGTTTTTTATGTTGTGTCATTTTAGCTCCTGAAAATTGCCACCTGTTGGACGCTTAGCATACCGTGTTTTAAGTTCTGGATCAGCATGCAAAGGCCGATATTAAAATATTTCACTCACTGGTAATTTAAAACCAAGCACGTATACTTGCGTGGCAGTAGTTTAACACGCTTATTAATACCCATTTTATGAGCAAAACTTGATAGTGGAAAATACATGGATCAATACATTGAATTTATCGGCAATCACCCGATTTTAAGCATTATTTGGCTGGCATTGGTGGCAATGATCATCGGCGGCTGGTTTAAGAGTAAGTTTTCAGCCATTCGTCAAATAAATCCGCAACAGCTCACGTTATTAATTAACCGTGAAGATGGTCAGGTCGTCGATATACGTGCGCAAAAAGAATTTAATGCGGGCCGTATCTCAGGTGCTGAGCACCTTAGTCCTGAAAAAGCCAAACAATCTGACTTCTCAAGCCTTGAAAAGTTTAAGAGTAAACCCATTATATTGGTATGTACCACAGGCATGACTGCCTCAGGTATCGCAACCGCAATGCATAAAGCGGGTTTTGAGTCGGTTTATGTATTATCAGGTGGTATGGGTGCTTGGCAAAGTGCGAGCCTACCAACAACCACAGGTCGTTAATTTAGTTTAGCAGGCTGATTGAGGAATATTTATGAGTAATGTTGTACTGTACACCAAAGCATATTGCCCTTTTTGTCAACGCGCACTGGCGTTATTAACAAGTAAAGGTGTTGATTTCAAAAATATTGATATTGGTGTGCAACCTGAATTACGAGACGAAATGATTGCTAAAGCAGGCGGGGCTAGCACCGTGCCACAAATCTTTATTAATGATGAGCATATCGGCGGTTGTGACGAAATGATGGCAATTGAGGCACAAGGTAAACTTGACGCCAAATTAAACGCCTAAATATTACTAATAAAAATATTTATTATAAAAACGATTAAAGTTAGGAATTACAATGAACGAAGAAAATCAAACACCAGCAGCTGCACAAGAAAACGCCGGCGCACAATTTACTATTCAACGTATTTATACTAAAGACGTGTCTTTTGAAACGCCAAATTCACCGGCTATTTTTCAAAAAGAATGGACACCAGAAGTTAAGCTTGACCTTGATACACGTTCAAACAAATTAGATGAAGGCGTGTTTGAGGTTGTTTTAGCCTTAACGGTAACAGCTTCAATTGGTGAAGAAACGGCATTCTTATGTGAAATTCAACAAGCGGGTATTTTTACTATTGCTGAAGTTGAAGAAGTACAGCTGGCGCATATGTTAGGCGCATTTTGCCCGAACGTATTGTTCCCGTATGCACGTGAAGCGGTATCAAACTTAGTTAACCGTGGTACATTCCCACAGCTTAATCTTGCACCTGTAAACTTTGATGCGTTATTCGCACAATATATGCAGCAACGTGCAGCGCAAGCTGAACAGGCTCCTGCAGACGCATAAGCCATGAGTACAGCAAATTCAGCTGTTACAGTATTAGGGGCGGGGTCGTATGGCACCGCCCTTGCTATTTGCTTAGCCCGAAATGGTCACTACGTGACGCTTTGGGGGCGCAATAGCGACGACGTTGCCACGCTTGCAGCTGAGCGGAAAAATCAACGTTACTTGCCCGATGTCACTTTCCCTGACACGCTTCACCTTGAAGCCGATTTACATACCGCCGTTAGTGCCAGTAAAATTATATTAGTGGTCGTACCAAGCCATGCTTTTGGTGATACTTTACAGCAAATAAAACCCTCTCTTCGTGAAGGCGCTGAAGTTGCGTGGGCGACTAAAGGGCTTGAACCTGATACAGGACGTTTGTTACAAGAAGTGGCACAGCAAGAGCTCGGTGATGACGTGCCGCTGGCGGTTGTTTCAGGCCCGACATTTGCCAAAGAAATGGCAATAGGGCTACCAACGGCTATTTCTGTTTCATCAACCTCAACAGTGTTTGCTAAACAGCTTGCAGATTTACTGCATTGCGGGCGTTCATTTCGGGTGTATAACAATAATGACTTTATTGGTATTCAACTCGGTGGGGCAGTTAAAAATGTAATTGCGATTGGTGCGGGAATGTCAGATGGTTTTGGTTTTGGTGCTAATGCACGCACAGCCTTGATCACTCGAGGTTTAGCAGAGCTTTGCCGATTAGGCTGCGCACTCGGTGCTAAGTCAGAAACCTTTATGGGGATGGCTGGGCTAGGTGATTTGATTTTAACTTGCACCGACAATCAATCGCGTAATCGTCGCTTTGGTTTAGCGCTTGGTAAAGGTGAAGGCGTTGAAGCTGCTATCGAATCTATTGGTCAGGTGGTTGAAGGCTATCGTAATACCAAAGAAGTGTATTTACTTGCCCAGCGTGCCGGTATTGAAATGCCTATTACTGAGCAAATCTACCAAGTGCTTTATGAGAATAAAGACGTTAAGGAAGCCGCAATGGCATTACTGGGACGCGAGCAACGCTCAGAGTAATACACTGTAAATACTTAATGTTAATTATAAGCGCTACTTTTGTAGCGCTTTTTTTATGTTTTCGATTCTGGCTTTATAGCTGTATAGACGTCCATTGACATTGTTCCCTAAAATAATCACAATAGCGGCCTATTTTCAGGGTGCTTGTGGTTATTTATTTTTCAGGAGAGTTGATAAATACCATGAGATAATCGGGAAGTTGGTGAAGTTCACAGGATTGTGATACTTAATCCAGCACTGCCCCCGCAACGGTGATGGGTTTTATCTATTTTATTAATGATAATCCCTAAGTCCGGAGACCGGCCCTGAAGCAAATTTACTACTAGTACTTGTGCGGTGGGCGCGGGTTAGGGGAAATCATGTTAACTAAATCTACTTTAGGCGTAGCTGTGTCTGCTGCGTTGTCTTTTTCTGTGTCTGCACAGCAACCAATCGAACGTATTACTGTGTCAGCAAACAAATTTGAGCAGTCGATCACCGATGTACTGGCAAGCGTTGATGTTATTGAACGCAGTGATATTGAGCAAACCAATGTGCGTGACTTGCCTAGTTTACTAGCGACTCAAGTCGGTTTTCAAATCAATAATAATGGTGGTTTTGGGCAAAATTCAGGTGTTTCGCTGCGTGGTTCGGGCTCTCGCCATACACTTATTTTGATTGATGGTGTGCGAGTCGGCTCGGCCACCCTTGGTTATAAAGCGATTAGTAATATTCCGCTAAATTCAATTGAACGCATTGAGGTTATTAAAGGCTCTCGAGCGGCAGTTTATGGATCGGATGCCTTAGCTGGGGTTATCAACATTATTACTCGCCAAGCGGAAAACGTGATCCTTGATGCAACTTTTGGCTCTGATGCTTATCAAAATTATCAAGTTGCGGCGAGTACTCAGGTCGATGGATTTAGCGCCGGTGTTAATGCAGGCTTTGAAAAAACAGATGGTTTTGATGCCTTGCAAGGTGTTGCACCTGATGAAGATAGTTATGAGAATAAAAACATTGGCTTTAATGCTCGTTTTGATGCTGCTGCATTGGGTGTATTTAAAGCGCGTGGGCAATACAGTGAAGGCTATGCACAATATGATAGCGCTTTTTCACCAGCCGATAGCACCATTGAGCAGAATGATTTTGAAAATTACCAGGCATTGCTAGGGTGGGCTAAATCATTCAATAAGCAAACTCACAGTGTCGATGTTGCGTTATCTAGTGATAACTCAGACAACACGTATATTGCTTATACGGGTAATGCCACTACAGATACGTTTGATACAAAGCGTGAGCAAGTAGATTACAACGGCCAGTACTTGGTTTCATCTACTTTTAATATCAGCGGCGGTGTTAACTGGTATAAAGATAATATAGAAACAAACCCAGACTGTATTGAAACGGGCAGTTGTTATAGCAAAGATAGCCGTAAGGTTTTGGCGGGTTTTCTAGGCGGTTATTATGATAATGACGCGCTACTTGCAAACATCACCGTTCGTCATGACGATGATGAACAGTTTGGTAGTGAAGTAACTTATACGGCGGCTGCAGGTTACCACTTAAACGACCGTGCTACTTTTAGAGCAAGCCAAAGTACTGGCTTTAAAGCGCCTACATTTAATGACTTGTACTTTCCAGGCTCTGGTAATGCAAGCTTACAGCCTGAAATATCAAAAAACCAAGAGCTAGGCCTAGCTGTTAACTTTACGGATGTTGCGGTTGATGTGTCTATATTTCGAAATGATTTTGAAAATAAAATAGCGTGGGCACCTAACGATGCAGGACAGTGGCAACCGAGCAATATAAATGAAGCACGCCACGAAGGGGTCGAATTTAGCTTTGAGCAGCATATTTGGGGTTTTGATCACCTATTTAATTTTACCTACCTAACTGCCGAAGATACCGAAACAGGTCAGTCGTTAGTATATGTAGCACCGCGTACAGTCAACTGGTCACTTGCTAAGCAGTGGCAAGATTTCGATACTAGCCTCGATATGGTTTACCGTAGTGCTCGTGAGGGCAAAGTAACCACGTTGAGTTCTTATACACTGTGGAACTTAGCGGCTAACTATCAGCTAACTGACGAGTTGGCATTATCGTTACGCATTGAGAACTTACTTGATAAAGAATATAACGCTGTAGATGCCAATACTGATTTCACCACAGGACGGGTCAATTATTATAATACGCCCGATCGTCGCTTCTTTGTTGGTGCAAGCTACCAGTTCTAACCCCCAATACCCAAGTCCGCATCTTAAGCTGACTTGGGTATATTGTCTGGTCAGACCATTTGAATTTTGGCCCTAAACTACTCTCTATCTCTTGTGTTTATTGACCCTGTTTAATCTTTATGCAAAATACGTTAGTCTAGTTTAGCTGCGCTATAGCCTAGCTAAATTGACAGCAAACGGGCTTTTTGATAACGTATGGTTTAAATTTGGTATGACCAATTTACCTTTTGGTCTTGGCTATGCAGTTAAACTGATATTTATTTCTCTTTAAATGTATATTATACGGGCGTTGACGAATGTCTTTAAAGATTAAATCAGCAAAACTTTCGGATGTTATTTTACAGCAACTTGAGAATATGATTCTTGAGGGCTCGCTAGCACCGGGAGAAAAGTTGCCTCCTGAGCGTGAACTTGCAAAGCAATTTGAAGTGTCTCGCCCTTCTTTACGTGAAGCCATTCAGAAACTCGAAGCAAAAGGGCTGGTTACTCGTCGTCAAGGCGGGGGAACTTTTGTGAAAAATCAGCTCGAAGAAGGACTCACTGATCCGTTATTTGATTTGATTAGCAAGCACCCTGAGTCACAGTTTGATTTACTTGAATTTCGTCATGCGTTAGAAGGTATAGCCGCTTACTACGCAACGATGCGAGGTACGCGTAATGACTTTATTAAAGTAAAAGCAAACTTTGATAAAATTGCTTTGGTTAATGATAACTTACAGCAAAAAGCCAAAGCGATTAATGCATTTCACTTTAGTGTTGCAGAAGCGTCTCATAATGTGGTTTTACTACATTTAGTAAGAGGTATGCAGGCACTGCTAGAACAAAATGTTTTACAGAATTTAACGGTCTTGTTAGAAAAGCAGCACATTAGTAAGCAGCTAGCAGAACATCGCCGTTTATTGATGGATGCAGTGATTGAAGGGAATCCAGAGCAGGCCCGTCTTGCTAGTAATGCGCATTTAGCCTTTATTGAAGAAGCGTTACTTGAAGCAGGCAAAGAGCATTCGCGAATTGAACGCAGTTTAAGACGCACCAAACAAAATTAAGCAAGTACTGTATTTGACACGCAATAAACAGTATTAATTAAAAACATTCGTATTTTAAACATAAGGAAACCTCCATATGTCTGAAGTCAATAAAATTGACGTAGACGCGCTAGAAACCCAAGAGTGGTTACAAGCTCTTGAATCAGTTGTGCGCGAAGAAGGTGTTGAACGAGCTCAGTTTTTACTTGAGCAAGTGTTAGAGCAAGCCCGTTTAGATGGCGTTGATATGCCAACTGGCACAACGACTAACTACGTTAATACTATACCTGTAGATCAAGAGCCGGCGTATCCGGGTGATGTGAATGTTGAGCGTCGAATCCGTTCAATCATCCGCTGGAATGCGATTATGATCGTATTGCGTGCGTCTAAAAAAGATCTCGACTTAGGCGGCCATATGGCATCTTACCAGTCGTCTGCAGCGTTTTATGAAGTGTGTTTTAACCATTTCTTTAAAGCGCCAAACGATGTTGATGGTGGTGACTTAGTTTATTATCAAGGTCATATTTCTCCGGGTATCTACGCGCGTGCATTTGTTGAAGGGCGCTTAACTTCTGAGCAGCTTGATAACTTCCGCCAAGAAGTAGATGGCAAAGGCTTACCGTCTTACCCTCACCCTAAATTAATGCCTGAGTTTTGGCAGTTCCCAACAGTATCTATGGGCCTAGGTCCAATCGCTTCAATTTACCAAGCACGTTTTTTAAAGTACCTAGATGGTCGCGGTTTAAAAGAAACTAAAAACCAGCGTGTATATGCGTTTTTAGGTGATGGTGAAATGGATGAGCCAGAATCACGTGGTGCTATCTCTTTTGCGGCTCGTGAAAAACTAGATAACCTTTGCTACCTAATTAACTGTAATTTACAGCGTTTGGATGGCCCAGTAATGGGTAATGGTAAAATCATTCAAGAACTTGAAGGTTTATTTAAAGGTGCTGGCTGGAACGTTATCAAACTTGTTTGGGGTAGTGGTTGGGATATTTTACTGGCTAAAGATACCACAGGTAAGTTATTGCAATTAATGAACGAAACCGTTGATGGCGACTATCAAACATATAAAGCTAAAGATGGCGCGTATGTACGTGAGCATTTCTTCGGTCGTTACCCAGAAACAGCGGCGCTTGTTGCTGATATGACTGATGATGAAATCTTCGCGCTTAAGCGTGGTGGGCATGAGTCATCTAAACTGTTTGCTGCATTTAAAAAAGCAGAAGAAACCAAAGATCGTCCAACTGTTATTCTTGCAAAAACAGTAAAAGGTTACGGTATGGGTGAAGCAGCTGAAGGTAAAAATATTGCTCACCAAGTGAAAAAAATGGACATGTCGCATGTGGCTCATTTACGTTCACGCTTAGGCCTTGATGATTTGGTATCTGAAGAGCAATTAAAAGACTTACCTTATTTAGAGCTTGAAGAAGGTTCAGAAGAGTACAAGTATTTACATGCTCGTCGTGAAAAATTAGAGGGTTATACACCAACGCGTATCCCTAATTTCTCTGAAAAGTTACAGCTACCAGGAGTAGAAGCATTCAAGCCATTACTTGAAGAGCAAAAGCGTGATATTTCAACCACCATGGGCTTTGTTCGTGCACTTAACGTGTTACTAAAAGACAAAGGCATTGGTAAAAACATCGTGCCAATCATTGCCGATGAAGCGCGTACTTTTGGTATGGAAGGTTTATTCCGCCAAATAGGTATTTATAACCCACATGGTCAAAACTACACGCCTCAAGATCGTGACACCCTTTCATACTATAAAGAAGCAACATCAGGCCAAGTACTTCAAGAAGGTATCAACGAGTTAGGTGCAATGTCATCATGGGTTGCTGCTGCAACATCATACAGTACTAACGATTTACCGATGATCCCATTCTATATCTACTATTCAATGTTCGGCTTCCAACGTGTAGGCGATATGGCATGGATGGCAGGGGATCAGCAAGCGCGTGGTTTCTTACTAGGTGCAACAGCGGGTCGTACAACGCTTAATGGTGAAGGTTTACAGCACGAAGATGGTCACAGCCACATTCTTGCTAATACGGTTCCTAACTGTATTTCATATGACCCAACTTACGCGTTTGAAGTTGCTGTTATTGTACAGGACGGTATTCGTCGTATGTATGGTGACGATCAAGAGAATATTTACTACTATCTTACATTAATGAATGAGAATTACGCGCAGCCAGCAATGCCTGAAGGCGCTGAAGAAGGTATTCGTAAAGGTATTTATAAGCTTGAAAACTACGAAGGTAAAAAAGCCAACGTACAATTATTAAGCTCAGGTACTATTATGACTGAAGTACGTAAAGCGGCAAAAATCTTAAGTGAAGATTACGGTATAGCTTCAGATGTATTCTCAGTAACATCATTCAATGAGTTAACGCGTGACGGTCAAGATGTTGAGCGTTTCAATATGCTTAACCCAGAAAGCGAGCAGAAAACGCCGTTTATCACAAGCGTATTAAGTGATGCAGTAACTGTTGCTGCAACGGATTATATGAAAAACTATGCTGAACAAGCGCGTTCATTCATCCCAAGCAGCAACTATAAAGTATTAGGTACAGATGGTTACGGTCGTTCTGATAGCCGTGAAAACTTACGCCGTCATTTTGAAGTTAACGCAAGCTACGTTGTCGTTGCGACGTTATCTGAACTTGCTAAACGCGGTGATGTTGAAAAGTCGGTTGTGGTTGACGCTATCAAGAAATTTGATATCGACACTAACAAACTTAACCCACTGTACGCATAAGAGGTTTTGCAATGAGTATTGAAATTAATGTACCAGATATCGGTGGCGATGAAGTTGAAGTAACCGAAATATTAGTAAGCGTTGGTGACAAAGTTGAAGTTGAGCAAGCTTTACTAACTGTTGAAGGTGATAAAGCTTCAATGGAAGTCCCTGCTGAACAAGCGGGTACGGTAAAAGAAATTAAAGTGTCTGAAGGCGATACGATCTCAACTGGCAGCTTATTTATGATCTTTGAAGGCGAAGCAACAGACGAAGATGCAGATGATAGCGAAGAAAAGCCAAAAAGTGATGATAAGTCAGCAGAGACCGCATCGACCGAGTCTACTTCTTCAAATAAAGAAGTGACCGTACCAGACATCGGTGATGATGAAGTTGAAGTCACTGAAGTGATGGTGGCGGTTGGCGATAAGGTTGAAGAAGAACAATCAATCTTAAACGTCGAAGGCGACAAAGCGGCAATGGAAGTACCTGCGCCATTCGCAGGCACAGTGAAAGAAATTAAAGTGAGTACCGGTGACACGGTTAAAACTGGTTCACTAGTCTTTGTTTTTGAAGTTGCAGGGGATGATAAAAGCGCACCTGCAAGTGATTCAAAAGCAGATGAAAAGTCTGCGACTGAAGACTCTTCAACTGAAAGTGATTCAGCACCAAGCTCTAAAGAAGTGAGCGTACCGGATATTGGTGATGATGAAGTTGAAGTGACCGAAGTGATGGTTGCGGTTGGCGATAAGGTTGAAGAGGAACAATCAATCTTAAACGTCGAAGGCGACAAAGCAGCAATGGAAGTACCTGCGCCATTTGCAGGCACAGTAAAAGAAATCAAAGTAGCCACGGGCGATAAAGTAAAAACAGGTTCACTAGTATTTGTTTTTGAAGTTGCTGGTAGCGGGTCAAGCGAAGCACCAAAAGCAGAAACAAAAGCTGCTGAAGAAACTGAGTCAAAAGCGGCTGAAAAAGAATCAAAGTCAAGTGATGCTCCAACTAAAGCAAGTAACGAAAGCTTTGAGAATAATAGTGCTTATGCGCATGCATCGCCTGTAGTTCGCCGTTTAGCACGTGAGTTTGGTATTAACCTTGCAAACGTTAAAGGTTCTGGTCGTAAAAATCGCGTGATCAAAGAAGACGTGCAAAACTATGTCAAAGACGTAGTTAAGCAAGTTGAATCAGGCAAAGTGTCAGGTACAAGTAATGCGGGTGGCGGTGAGTTAGGCCTTATTCCTTGGCCAAAAGTTGATTTTGCTAAGTTTGGTGAAGTCGAAGAGAAGAAGCTTTCTCGTATCCAAAAATTATCGGGTAAAAATCTACATCGTAACTGGGTACAAATTCCTCACGTTACTCAGTTTGATGAAGCTGATATCACCAGCCTTGAAGCATTCCGTAAAGAGCAAAACGCTCTTAACGAGAAGAAAAAGCTGGGCGTTAAAATAACACCGCTGGTATTTGTAATGAAAGCAGCTGCTAAAGCACTTGCTGAGTTCCCTACATTTAACTCTTCACTTTCTAACGATGGCGAAAGCTTAATCCTTAAAAAGTATATAAATATTGGTGTTGCGGTTGATACGCCTAATGGTTTAGTTGTGCCAGTATTCAAAGATGTTGATAAAAAAGGTATTATTGAGTTATCACGTGAGCTAATGGATGTGTCAGTTAAAGCTCGTGACGGTAAATTGGCCTCGTCTGATATGCAAGGTGGCTGTTTTACTATTTCAAGCCTTGGCGGTATCGGTGGTACAGCGTTTACACCAATTGTAAATGCGCCAGAGGTTGCTATTTTAGGTGTGTCTAAATCTGAAATGAAACCAAAATGGAATGGCAAAGAGTTTGAACCAAAACTAATGGTTCCACTTTCAATGTCATACGATCACAGAGTGATTGACGGCGCACTGGCTGCTCGCTTTACTGTCACTCTTGCAAGTTACATGAGCGATATTCGCCAATTGGTGATGTAAACACTAATTAATATATAGAATCAAATCCCAGCCAGTCGTTTTTAGCTGGGATTTTTACCAATTGCAATGATACAATATTTACCTATCTTGCATAAATTTTTGATCTGCTCTGACTTTCTGTCTTGTAGAAATGGGGCAGTTAAACTTTGGGGCAGTGTCCCGTTCAAATAATTAAGGTAATAGCATGAGCAACGAATTAAAAACCCAAGTTGTTGTACTAGGTGGTGGTCCTGGTGGTTACTCTGCGGCTTTCCGTGCTGCTGACTTGGGCTTAGAAGTTACATTAGTAGAGTCTCGCGACACATTAGGTGGTGTATGTCTTAATGTTGGTTGTATCCCTTCAAAAGCGCTTTTACACGTAGCTAAAGTAATTGATGAAGCAGCTGATATGTCATCTCACGGTGTTACATTTGGTAAGCCTGAAATTGATTTAGACAAAGTTCGTGATTGGAAAGACTCTGTAATAGGCCAATTAACTGGCGGCCTAGACGGCATGGCTAAAATGCGTAAAGTTAAAGTGGTTTACGGTTACGGCAAATTTACTGGCAGCAATACTATTGCTGTTGAAGGCGCTGATGGCGAAACTACAATTAGCTTTGATAATGCTATTATCGCGGCAGGTTCTCAACCTGTAAACTTACCGTTCATCCCAGAAGATGACCGTGTGATTGATTCTTCAGGCGCGCTTGAGCTTAAAGACGTACCAGAAAAATTACTTGTATTAGGCGGTGGTATCATCGGTCTTGAGATGGGCACAGTATACCGTGCACTTGGCTCAGAAATTGATGTCGTTGAATTTGCTGAACAGCTTGTACCTGCGGCTGATAAAGACGTAATTAAGATCTACCAAAAATACGTAAGCAAAAAGTTCAACGTAATGCTTTCAACCAAAGTAACAGACGTTGAAGCAAAAGATGACGGTTTATATGTCACGTTTGAAGGGAAAAACGCACCTGCAGAGCCAGTACGTTATGATAAAGTACTTGTAGCAGTTGGCCGTACACCGAATGGTAAGCTACTTGATGCTGATAAAGCGGGCGTTAATGTTGATGAGCGTGGCTTTATTAATGTTGATAAGCAGCTTAAAACGAATGTTGATAACATTTTTGCAATTGGCGATATTGTGGGTCAACCTATGCTTGCTCATAAAGCGGTTCATGAGGGTCATGTTGCTGCTGAAGTTATTTCTGGTCAGAAACACTTCTTTGACCCTAAGTGCATTCCTTCAATCGCGTATACTGACCCTGAAATCGCTTGGGTTGGTGTAACAGAAAAAGAAGCAAAAGAGCAAGGCTTAAGCATTGAAACTTCGGTATTTCCGTGGGCTGCATCAGGTCGTGCTATTACATCTGCTCGTACAGAAGGTCAAACAAAGCTTATCTTTGATAAAGACAGTGGCCGCGTAATCGGTGGTGCTATGGTGGGTATTAACGCAGGTGAAATGCTTGGCGAAATAGGCCTAGCGGTTGAAATGGGCGCAGATGGCGAAGACTTAGCGCTTACTATTCATGCTCACCCAACATTGAACGAGTCAATCGGCCTTGCTGCTGAAATTTATGAAGGTTCAATCACTGACATGCCTAATAAAAAAGCAGTTAAAAAGAAAAAGTAATAGTTTTTAATTAATTGCTTATAAAACCCAAGCTTTGGCTTGGGTTTTTTGTTTTAGTCGCTGCCAATACTTCTATTGGCGCTTAAGGTTTAAATAGCAACGACTTTAGCTGATAGGACTTTTACTTTGATACTTTTTCCTTTAGCTAAACTTTATATTGCTTAATTATCCAACTAAGCGTAAAATGCGCCCTCATTTCGGCTTTTAAACTATTAATTCCTTGCCTTAAACCGACCGGCCGAAACGGTAGAAGGCTCTATTAACCGTAAGGAATATCCATGCGTCATTACGAAATCGTATTCATGGTTCACCCTGATCAGAGTGAGCAAGTTGCTGGTATGATCGAACGTTATACTGGTTCTATCACTGAAGCAGGCGGTACTATTCACCGTCTTGAAGACTGGGGCCGCCGTCAACTGGCTTACCCTATCAACAAGCTTCATAAAGCTCATTATGTTCTATTGAACGTTGAAGCACCTACTGAAGTAATCAGCGAGCTAGAAACTACTTTCCGCTACAACGATGCAGTGCTTCGTAACTTAGTTATGCGTACTAAAAACGTAGTAACTGAAGCGTCTCCTCTTGCAAGAGAAGAGAAGAAAGAAGCACCAGCTGCTTAATTGTTTTGAGTCCAAGCATGGCATTGTTCGGTTGAGTTATTAAGATGAGCCAAAAGCTTAATCCGTTTATGAATCAACTGACGATATCTGGAGTCGTTTGTAAAACGCCCAAATATAGCCAAAGCCCTGCTGGCATACCGCATTGTATTTTTGTTGTAGAACATAAATCGATGCAAACTGAAGCAGATCTTAACCGTAATAGTTACGTTAGGCTTCAAGTGGTTGCAAGTGGTAAGCAGATGCAACAACAGACTCAACATTTGAATGTTGGGCAGGCATTGCAAGTGAGTGGTTTTTTAAATCGCCACGAAGGTCGTAACGGCCTTAGCCAATTGGTTTTGCATGCTCAGCATATAGAAAGAATTAATTGAGGAATTTATCTCATGGCACGTTATTTCAGACGTCGTAAGTTCTGCCGCTTTAAAGCGGAAGGCGTACAACAAATCGATTATAAAGATCTCGCTACTCTTAGAAACTATGTTACAGAAAGTGGCAAAATCGTACCTAGCCGTATCACAGGTACTAGCGCAAAATTCCAGCGCCAGCTAGCAACAGCTATTAAGCGTGCTCGCTACTTAGCCCTTCTTCCATACACTGACTTACATAAGTAAGCAGCGGATTAACAGTTTTTAAAAGGTGTAGAAACATGCAAGTTATTCTACTAGATAAGATCGCTAACCTAGGCAGCCTAGGTGAACAGGTTGTAGTTAAATCTGGTTTCGCACGTAACTTCCTTTTCCCGCAAGGTAAGGCAGTTCCTGCGACTAAAGCTAACATTGAAACGTTTGACGCTCGTCGCGCTGAACTTGAAGCAAAAATCGCTGAGCAGTTAGTTGCTGCACAAGCACGCGCTGACAAACTTGAAGCATTAGCAGAAGTTACTTTAGTATCTAAAGCTGGTGACGAAGGTAAGCTATTCGGTTCAATTGGTACTCGTGATATCGCTGACGCTATCTCAGCTGTTGGTGTTGAAGTTGCTAAGTCAGAAGTTCGTTTACCTTTAGGCACTATCCGTGACACTGGTGAATTTGACGTATCAATTTCGGTTCACTCAGACGTAACGGCTACTATTAAAGTAATCGTAATCGCTGAAGCTTAATTTTTAGTTAAGTGATAAAAACCGCACTATTTAGTGCGGTTTTTTTATGTTTAAAAAGTGAATACCAGTAATTCTGAATTAGTGAATTATTTAATTTGTACAGGGAATTTAGGTTCACTGTTTACTGTCTAGCTAGTCGTTAAGCAGCGACTTTTATACATTAATTACACTATCTAGATTCAAATTTTAATTTCGTTACCGTTTTTACCTGCGCCTAATGCTTAAGGTTCATGAAAGTTGATTACCAGTACAGAAAAAGATTTCCCGCTTTGCTATTTGCACAGCTCTCGCAAGTCGATAGAATAGGGTTATTCACTGTTAGTATTGCGAAGTTATGGCTAAACCAGATAAACAAGTCGACACACTTAAAGTTCCCCCTCATTCCATTGAAGCAGAGCAATCTGTATTAGGTGGTTTAATGCTTGATAATCAAGCTTATGACCGTGTTGCAGAGTTAGTAGTTGCACAAGATTTTTATACCCGCACTCACAAGCTTATATTTGAAGCCATGATATCGCTTGCTGAGGCGAGTGACCCCATTGACTTGATCACTATTTCTGAAAGCCTAGAAGAAAATAATTTACTTGCCAGTGTCGGTGGTTTTGCTTATTTAGCTGAAATAGCTAAAAATACGCCAAGTGCGGCTAACATCGACGCTTATGCCACTATTGTTCGCGAACGTGCTGTAGTACGTGAGATGATTGGCGTAGCCAATGAAATTGCCGAAGCGGGCTTTAACCCTGAAGGGCGTACTAGTCATGACTTATTAGACTTTGCAGAAAGTCGTGTATTTAAAATTGCTGAACAACGCACTAAAAGTACCGAAGGACCGCAAAACCTACACAGCATCTTAGAAAAAACTGTTGATAAAATTGAAGAGTTATATCAATCCCCGCAAGATGGTGTCACTGGAGTAAGTACCGGTTATTCAGACCTTGATAAAATGACCACTGGCTTGCAGCCATCTGATTTAGTTATTGTTGCGGCGCGTCCATCAATGGGTAAAACCACTTTTGCCATGAACTTGGCTGAGCATGCGGCAATGACGCAAGACAAGCCGGTACTTATTTATTCATTAGAGATGCCCTCTGAACAAATCATGATGAGGATGCTGGCATCTCTTGGGCGGATTAATCAAACTAAGGTGCGCACAGGCCAACTGGATGACGAAGATTGGGCTCGTCTGTCTTCAACCATGGGCTTGTTAATGGAAAAAGGTAAGATGTATGTTGATGACGCGTCAGGGCTAACGCCAACTGATGTGCGTTCCCGTGCTCGTCGTATTGCCCGTGAACATGGTGGTATTAGTATGATCATGGTCGATTATTTGCAGTTAATGCGTGTGCCGAGCCTATCTGATAATCGAACGCTTGAGATTGCTGAGATCTCGCGTTCACTCAAAGCTCTTGCTAAAGAGCTGAAGTGTCCGGTTGTAGCGCTATCGCAGCTAAACCGTACACTAGAGCAACGTGCGGATAAACGGCCAATTAACTCAGACTTACGTGAATCAGGTTCAATTGAGCAAGATGCCGATTTAATTATGTTTATTTATCGTGATGAAGTTTATAACGAAGACAGCACCGACAAAGGCGTAGCTGAAATAATCATTGGTAAACAACGTAACGGTCCAATAGGGAAAGTACGACTTACCTTCCAAGGACAATTTTCGCGGTTTGATAACTATGCCGGACCTGCTGTAGATGATGATTATTAATGCGCCTAGCTGTAGCAAAAATTAACTTAGAAGCCCTTGCGCATAATTTGGCGCAAGTTAAGCAATTTGCGCCGCATGCAAAGGTTATGGCGGTATTAAAGGCAAACGCTTATGGTCATGGTTTAGTTAAAATAGCTCAGCACTTAAATGAAGCTGATGCTTTTGCTGTAGCGCGAATTGATGAAGCACTTGCGCTGCGTGCTGGGGGCCTAACGAAGCCAATTGTATTGCTAGAAGGTTTTTTCCATAAAGATGACTTAGCGATATTACTGGCTAATAACTTTCAAACAGTTATCCATGATGAAAACCAACTACAAGCTCTAGAGCAAGCAAACCTTGGTGCGTCCATTAGTTGCTGGCTAAAAATAAATACTGGTATGCACCGCTTAGGTATTGACCCTTCGCAATTAGATGATTTTTACAAGCGTTTGCAAACGACACCAAACGCTAAAAATACTCTTAATTTAATGACGCACTTTTCTTGCGCCGATGATGTTAATGATACTAAAACCGCTGAGCAAATTGCTTTGTTTAACTCCTTAGTAATAGGAAAAAACCAATCGCACTGCTTAGCAAATTCTGCTGGTATTATTGGTTGGTCTAAGGGGCATGGTGACTGGGTACGTCCTGGTTTAATGATGTATGGCGTATCGCCTATGTTAAACAGCACTGGTCGCAAGCATAACCTTAAGCCCGTAATGAACTTAAGCACTAAAGTGATTGCCATTCGTGATGTTGATGCCAAACAATGTGTTGGCTATGGCGGACGTTGGCAAAGTAATAAGGCCACTAAATTAGCGGTAGTTGCCATGGGTTATGGTGATGGTTACCCGCGCCATGCTAAGCAAGGCACACCAGTCATTATTAATAATCAGCGATATGGAATTGTGGGAAGTGTTTCAATGGATATGATAAGTGTTGATATTGGCGACAACGCCAAAGGGGTTAAAGTCGGTGATGAAGTCACTATATGGGGGGAAGCGCTTCCTGTTGAAGAAATTGCCCATTGCGCCAGCACCATTGCGTATGAACTATTGTGTAATATTACCCCACGTGTAAGTTATGAATATAGTGACTCACTCACCTAAACAGCGTTTATTTTTTGAGGTATAACTTGCCAACAACTGATTACCAACAAGTACTTACGGATATTGCCAATGAGGTAAAGCCATTATTGAGTCAAGGCAAAGTGGCTGATTATATTCCTGCGCTGGCAGAAGTGGATGCAAACCTATTTTCGATTGCTATTTATACCACTGACGGACAAACATTTTGTGCTGGTGATTGCTCTCAGTACTTTACCATTCAGTCAGTATCTAAGGTAATGACTTTAACCATGGCACTACAGCGCTATGGTAATGAGCTATGGCTACGAGTGGGTAAAGAGCCTTCTGGCACTGCCTTTAACTCATTAACCCAGCTCGAGTTTGAAAAAGGTGTACCACGCAATCCGTTTATAAATGCAGGCGCTATTGTAACTTGTGATGCGCTTTATAGTCGGCTTTCAGCGCCAATACACTCAATGCTTGAAATGTTTCGTATGTTGTCAGGCAATCCCAGTATCATGATCGATAAAAAGGTGGCGAACTCAGAGTACGAATTTCGCCATCGTAATGCGGCTATGGGGCATTTGATGAAGTCGTTCGGTAACTTTGATAATGAAGTAGATGATGTGCTATGGGCTTATTTTAACTTTTGCGCTATTGAGCTCAATTGTGTTGAGTTGGCTAAAGCGTATAACTTCTTAGCGAACAAAGGGATAAATAACGTCACCAATAAGCGGGTGCTTTCAAATCTGCAAACTAAGCAACTTAATTCATTATTATTTACCAGTGGTTTGTACGATGCTGCAGGTGATTTTGGTTATCGTGTGGGGATGCCTGGTAAATCTGGCGTTTCTGGGACTATTTTAGCCGTATTACCGGGAAAGTTTACAGTTGCAGTTTATTCGCCGGGACTAAATAGTTATGGTAACTCTGTGGCAGGCATAGCAGCCCTTGAGCTGCTATCGAGTAAGCTTGATATTTCTATCTTTAACTAACGCTTTTTGAAGTTAAGGCTTGGGAGCTTACTGCTCCCAATATACCTGTTCAAGGCAATCTTCTCGCTCTGGCAGTCCGCGTGACAATCGTGGTGAATGCTGTACCAACACTTCATAACTGGCGCGGTTAGCGTATTTACTAATTTGCGCAAGTGACGAGTAAGTCATCGCCGGTTGTTGGTGCTTCGCCGAGTTACCTACATTAAGCTTATGATAAACATTTGCTGATAAGTCATGTAATACCGCAGCTAATGCGCAATCTCCCGCACCATTGGTGTTTTTAATTGAATCTGGCCCGCCCATAAAAGGGGCTGTATGGCTGTACGCACGTAAGGCATTGTCACAGTCTTTTTTTCGCATTGCGCGAGAAAATTCGTAACGGTTAAAATCAGCAATTGCGCCCGGTAGAAGTGGGTACTCGGTTTCACGCTTGAATTGATCATCTACGTGACCTGCCATAAATAAACCTTTTTCACCGGCAGTGCAAATAACTAAATCAACCCAATCAAGAGCTTTATCCGCCGCGAGTAATGGATCTTCAAAACCAGTAATCGCAAAGCCTTCTTCTTCGTTCATTGCTAAAATATCAACATGTTCAGCCACAAAACTGGCCCACCAACTCGGATCTTGTTCAATTAAAAACTTTGTTCCTAGTGTGAGTACGACAGGCACGTCCGCATCATTGGCATATTTAACGGCTTGCATTGTTGCTTCGGTCATCGTTTCTGCGCCTTGGGTACGCATTAAGTAGGCGCTTATCACTAAGGCCGATGAGTTTTCAATCAAGTCTTTATCGATGGACTCAGGGCGAAGGTGATTCATTAAACCCGCACTGATCGCAAAAGTACGTTCACCTGTTTCATCAATAAGGGTAAAACATCGGCCAATGGGGCCATCAACCGGTTGTAGATAGTCTAGGTCAACACGGCTTGAGGTATTACATAAAAAGCGATAAGCGTAGCTACCAATTTTAATGTTTTCACTCATTACACCCAATAACACAGAGCGATCGTCTGCCAGCACTGAGTAGTTGTGCATGGTGTTACCTACTGTACCGCCAGCAAACTCATAATCGACCATGTCGTTAAGTTTTAAGCGATCGTAAAGTGCATTTGTGATATCACTATCGATAACTTGCGACATTCCTCGGCGCAGTTTAAATTCGTCTAGGAAGGCTTGATCGACTTTGGCTTCTATATCAACAACAATCTGATCTATACCAGTAATATAACTTCGCTGTAAGCGATCACTGGCGTTGAGTTGATTAGTAAGAGGGTCTTTAGCCTCTACTGGAAAATAGTGTTTATGCCTGCGGCGTCCAGGAAATTTCATTTGCTACCCGTGTGGTGAGGTAAATAAAAAAAGCGAGTGATTATAGCGTAAATTAACACTTTAGAGCCATGTTAAAGGTGTTTTTATTCGTTTTATTTTTGTTCTCCGGCACTCTATGTTTTTAAATTCACCGTCTAGAGATTAATATTTTCGTTTGTAAGGGGGTTGTACTTGATGAATTTAAGAAGATGCTTGTTCTTTTTACAGGTACTTGGTTTCATTAGAATAAGCTCAAACTGGATTGTTTTAGCTGATAGCAAAATGGCTATCTAGTTAGTCACATTGGTATTATTGGTTTATTCGTTTTTGTTGTTAATCGGTATGCTTGGTATTTCTACACATTAAGTTAATATACTTAGGAAATTATTTAAGTAAGTAATAAATTGAATGAGTAAAGATTTTAGTGATGAATACTGGATGGCAAAAGCGCTTGAATATGCAGCGCAGGCTGAGCAGTTAAATGAAATACCAGTAGGTGCGATACTTGTTAAAGATAATCAGTTGATTGCTACAGGCTATAATCGTTCAATTACGGATAATGACGCGTCTGCTCATGCTGAAATGATGGCTATTCGTGAAGGCGGTAAAGCACTTGATAACTACCGGCTAATTGATTGCACCTTATATGTAACACTTGAGCCGTGTTCGATGTGCGCTGGTTTGTTGGTGCATAGCCGAATTAAACGGTTAGTGTTTGGTGCAAAAGACGGCAAAACGGGCGCGGCAGGGTCGATTATGAATTTACTGCAAGAGCCTAAATTAAATCATCAAGTTGAGGTGCAAGGAGAAGTACTTGCTCAGCAATGCGGTGAGGTTATTTCGCTATTTTTTAAGCGTCGCCGCCAAGAAATAAAAGCTGCCAAACTGGCAGCACGTAACAAACCTGATTAATCTGAATTAGCTTTGTTTTTGTCGGGGGTAGACACTAAGTCTGGTTGCTGGGGAGCGATATTATTAATTTCGTCCATTTGCTGCATTGCATACATGCGACGACGCCAAATAACTTTTTTATGTAAATTACGTAACATAATACGCCGACGAGTCGCTGTTGAATAAATAATATTGCGTTTAAATTTGTGTGTGGGATGTCTGCGTTTTAACATGATGAGATGTCCTTGAGTGTGAGAGAAAGAAGGCACTGTTTTACCTAGGGACGCCTTACTCTTTGTTGTCTGTATAGATGTCGGTAAGGTACCTGAACAGGACCGGTAGCTTTACTCGGACTTTATTACATAAAGCAACGATAATACTATAGCGCCGCGATTAAAGTGCTTCTAAATCGAACTATGGTAAGCCTGTACACCCTTTATACGCAAATGTAATGATCATTTCATTACAAGCAAAAAACTTTTAGCTAAATAAATTTTAACCTGGATAGCCTGGTTGTATTTTTTGAAATACTGAACTTTCAATTGCATCACGTGCAACAGCGCACTGTTTACCGCCTTTTACGCACGTATAGCTGATTGATAAAACATTACTTTTAAGTTTTCCTATATATACGCCCATTTCAAAGTAGTCATTTGCATTCTCTTGAAACTTAAATTGTATATTCGACTTTTTAAAAATTGTTCCTGATATCTTAATATCCTCACTTTCATTAATTCTTACTTCTTTTTCGACTCATCTTCTTTAATTTGCTCAGTGCTTTTATCTGTTTTCGGTTTTTCGTCTTGCGTTATAACTTTTTCGGTATTCTTTTCCTTTTGGGTGTTTTTTGGATCGGCATTGCTTTCTAGAACAGCACTATTATTCTCGTCTTTTTGAGCTGCTTTTTCTGAATTATTGCCCTCGGTAGTATCTTCAGCAGTAGTACTTGCTTTAGTGTTTTGCTCTGAATCTTTTTGTTCAGTCTCACTTTTGTTAGTGGCTATCGCATTATTTTCGTCAAGCCAGACGAGTGCATCGTAATAACGGCGAATATTATCAACGTATTTAACCGCTACATCACCGCGCGCATAACCGTATTTGGTGGTGCGGTAATAACGCTTTTTAATAAGTAGGGGTAAGCGTTTTTTTACATCGGCCCATTTGTCAGGGCTGCCACCTTGAACTTCAGTAATAATACGCGCGTCATTCACATGTCCCCAACCAACATTATACGAGGCCAGTGCTAACCAAGTTCTATCTGGCTGTGGAATACGATCGGGTATGCGATTAACTAACGTTGTTAAATAATCGGCGCCACCGCGAATGTTTTGCTCAGGAGCTAAACGGTTTGTAACATTCACTTGTTTAGCTGTATTTAACGTGAGCATCATAATTCCGCGTACCCCCGTAGGCGATTTTGCTCGTGGGTTCCACATCGATTCTTGATAACTTAATGCGGCCAATAAACGCCAGTCTAAACTGCCTGCGTAATGCTCAAACCAAGGTTGGTATTTAGGCAAGGTGTCTTTTATCGCTTCTATATAAGCGAGGGTATTTACATAATTAAATTGACGCACGTGTCCAAAGTACTTTTCTTCGAGTACATAAAGTTGGTTATTTTGTTTAACGTCGCCAAAAAATGGCACCATCAGCGCGTATAGTGAATCGTCGCCATCTTTACGCAACAACCATGCAATAGGGTCGTTACGGGTAACTGAAAAACCAATACTTAAATTGGGGTGGTAGCGACGAAATAGCGAAAGGGTATGGGAGTCAGCTAGGGTGTAGTCAATATCGCCATCAATAACAGCTTGTAGTAATTCTTCTTCGTCAAATTCTTCGGTTTCTTGCCAGGTTAAATCAGGTTGATTTTGCTGTACTTTTTGCAGCGCCAGTGAATGGCTACTTTTTGAAAGCACCGTTAAATTACCTGTTAAATCGCTATATTCACGAGGGCGAACGCGACCTTGTTTATAAACGAGCTTTTGGCTTATGGTGCGATATGTTGGGCCAAAACGATAGTTTTGTGCGCGGACATTATCGTAAGTTAAACCCGAGGCAATAATGTCTAAGTCGCCGCTGTCCAATCGGGAAAACATATCTGATAAATTAAAAAACGGTACCATCTCAAGCTCAACACCTAAATGGTCGGCAAATGCTTGCGCTAGTTCGTATTCAAAACCTTGCTCGCCTTGTGGCGATTGGTAGTAGTTAGTTGCGCCTGCGAGAGTGCCTACACGAATTTTATTATCGGCTTTTATTTGGCTTAACTGCGACGGTTCTTCCTGCATATTGCAGGCACATAAAAGTGTTACTAACGTAATGATTATTATTAGCTTTTGTTTAAACATAATGCGCCCCATGAGTGCCATAATACCGTTATATCAAAACTTCGCTCTGGCGTCACTGCACGATTAGTTTTATTGGGGTGTATAATTACGCCCATGTGTTGGTTTAAAGCGACTTATACTACGTTATTGATTTTAAAAACAGAACCATTATTATCGCAATCAATGTCTTACTTAAATCACTTTTAACTTCAACTGAAACTCGCATTTTGAGGTGATTTGGGTATACTATGCGCCTAAAATATCGTTCAATCCCTAACCCCGGATGAAAATACCTATGTTGATCCTTCGTGGTGCACCTGCACTTTCCGATTTTAGAGTTCAGAAAATTTTAGCCCGTTGCCAACAAGCGCAACTTCCTGTCACTAATGTTTATGCCGAATACGCACATTTTGCTGATTTAACAGCCGAACTTTCTGCTGATGAGCATACTAAGCTTGAAAAGTTGTTAACTTATGGCCCAACGATTGCTGAGCACACACCTGCCGGCACGTTAATTCTTGTTACCCCTCGTCCAGGTACTATTTCACCATGGGCCTCTAAGGCAACGGATATTGCGCATAATTGTGGTTTGAGCCAAATTCACCGTGTTGAGCGTGGTGTTGCTTACTACATCGAGGGTAAATTAAGCACTGAGCAGTTAACAGCCGTTGCGGCTCAATTACATGACCGTATGACTGAATCTACACACAGCGCACTTGCTGACGCTGGACAGTTATTCCGTACTGATACGCCCAACAAAATGTCATCTGTAGATATTGTAGGTGGTGGCCGTGAAGCATTAGCGAACGCAAACATAGAGCAAGGCTTTGCACTGGCCGATGACGAAATTGACTACTTGGTAGAAAACTTTAAAAAGTTAGGGCGTAACCCAAACGACATCGAATTATTTATGTTTGCCCAAGCAAACTCAGAACATTGTCGTCATAAGATTTTTAATGCCGATTGGACTATTGATGGCATCGAGCAGCCTAAGTCTCTGTTCAAAATGATCAAAAATACCTACGAGTTAAACCCTGAAAATGTTTTATCGGCTTATAAAGATAACGCAGCGGTAATGAAAGGGTCAAAAGCAGGTCGCTTCTTCCCTAATTTTGAAGGTGAATATGCATATCATCAAGAGGATATTGAGATCTTGATGAAGGTTGAAACCCATAATCACCCAACCGCTATTGCGCCATTCTCTGGTGCGGCGACAGGATCTGGTGGTGAAATTCGTGATGAAGGCGCCACAGGCCGAGGTTCTAAACCTAAAGCGGGTTTAGTGGGCTTTACGGTATCTAATTTGCGTATTCCAGGTTATGAACAACCCTGGGAAACTGACTTTGGTAAACCTGCACGTATTGTAACGGCGCTTGATATTATGACTGAAGGCCCTTTGGGTGGCGCGGCATTTAATAACGAATTTGGCCGCCCTAATTTAGTGGGTTATTTCCGTACTTATGAAGAACAAGTAACCAGCCATAATGGTTTAGAAGTACGTGGTTACCACAAGCCAATTATGCTTGCTGGTGGTTTAGGTAATATTCGTACCGACCATGTGCAAAAAGGCGATATTCCCGTAGGCGCTAAACTTATTGCCTTAGGTGGTCCTGCAATGAACATTGGTTTAGGTGGTGGTGCTGCATCAAGCATGACTTCTGGCCAATCGAACGAAGATTTAGATTTTGCTTCTGTGCAACGTGAAAACCCAGAAATGGAACGCCGTTGCCAAGAAGTGATCGACAAATGCTGGCAGCTTGGTGATGCAAACCCTATTGCGTTTATCCATGATGTGGGCGCAGGCGGTTTATCAAATGCATTTCCTGAGCTTGTAAATGACGGTGGTCGTGGGGGGAAATTCCAACTGCGTGATATCCCAAATGATGAGCCGGGTATGGCACCGCATGAAATTTGGTGTAATGAATCTCAAGAGCGCTATGTACTTGCTGTAGCCCTTGAAGACTATGATCGTTTTGAAGCTATTTGTAAGCGTGAGCGTGCAGAGTACGCAGTAATTGGTGAAGCAACAGAAGAACGTCATCTAACCGTTGCTGACAGCCATTTTAATGATAGCCCAGTAGATTTACCGTTAGATGTATTACTAGGTAAAGCGCCTAAAATGCACCGCGAAGCACACTCTAAAAAAGCACTTAGCGATCCGCTTGATACCAGTTTAATTGATGTTGCAGAAGCGGCAACACGTTTACTGCGTTTACCAGCCATTGCAGAAAAAACCTTTTTAATCACAATCGGAGACCGCTCGGTAACAGGCCTTGTAGCTCGTGACCAAATGGTTGGCCCTTGGCAAGTACCTGTAGCTAACTGCGCAGTAACTGCAGCAACATACGACACTTATCACGGTGAAGCTATGTCTCTGGGTGAGCGTACGCCAGCAGCACTTTTAAATTATGGGGCGTCTGCCCGTTTAGCGGTTGCTGAGTCACTGACTAATATTGCGTGTACTAATATTGGTAGCCTTGAAAATATTAAGCTTTCTGCAAACTGGATGGCAGCGGCAGGTCACCCGGGTGAAGATGCAGGCCTTTATGAAGCCGTAAAAGCGGTTGGCGAAGAACTTTGCCCAGCGCTTGGTTTAACTATTCCTGTGGGCAAAGACTCAATGTCGATGAAAACCCAGTGGGACGAAAATGGCGAAAATAGATCAGTCACAGCGCCGTTATCGCTTATCATTACTGCGTTTGGCCGTGTTGATGATGTACGTAAAACAGTGACACCGCAACTACGCACTGATAAAGGTGAAACATCACTTATTTTAGTTGATTTAGGCGCCGGTCAAAACCGTCTAGGGGCATCAAGTTTGGCACAAGTGTACAAGCAGTTAGGTGATGTAACACCTGATGTTGATAACCCTGAGCTATTAAAAGGTTTCTACAACGCCATGCAAGCACTTGTCGCTGACAGTAAACTACTTGCTTATCATGACCGTTCAGACGGAGGCTTATTTACTACTGTAACTGAAATGGCTTTTGCAGGACACACTGGTGTCACTGTAAATCTTGATGGTTTAACCGGTTCAGACATCGAAGCACTTTATAATGAAGAGCTAGGTGCGGTAATTCAAGTTGCTAACAGCGACCTAGACGCAGTAAATGCGGTATTAGCTGAGCATGACATTGCAGCAATTAGCCACGAAATTGGTACGCTTAATAACGATGACGCAGTCATATTTAACCGCGCTGGTAACTCAGTACTAAGCAATACCCGTACTGAGCTTCGTACCATTTGGGCTGAAACAACGTACCAAATGCAAGCACGTCGTGATAATCCTGATTGCGCTAAGCAAGAGTTCGATGCCAAGTTTGATGCAAAGGACCCAGGCCTTAACGTTAAACTGAACTTTGACTTAAACGAAGATGTTGCTGCACCTTATATTGCAACGGGCGCTAAGCCTAAAATGGCTATTTTGCGTGAGCAAGGTGTAAATTCGCACCTTGAAATGGCGGCGGCATTTAACCGTGCTGGTTTTGCAGCTGTTGATGTGCACATGAGTGATATTCTTGAAGGGCGCTTAACGCTTGAACAGTTTAAAGGTCTAGTGGCTTGTGGTGGCTTCTCTTACGGTGACGTATTAGGCGCGGGTGAAGGTTGGGCTAAGTCAATTTTATTTAATGATATGGCACGCGATCAGTTCCAAAACTTCTTCCACCGTGAAGATACTTTCAGCTTAGGTGTGTGTAATGGTTGTCAGATGTTATCAACCCTTAAAGAGCTGATCCCAGGTACTGAACATTGGCCACGTTTTGTGACGAACAAGTCTGAGCGTTTTGAAGCGCGTTTTAGTCTAGTTGAAGTGCAAGAGAGTCCATCGGTATTCTTTAAAGGTATGGCAGGCTCGCGTATGCCGATTGCTGTGTCGCACGGTGAAGGTCATGCTGAATTTGCAAACGATGCTGCTGTTAAAGCTGCACTTGACTCAGGCTCTGTGGCAGTGAAGTTTGTTGATAGCTACGGTAACCCAACAACGCAATATCCTAACAACCCGAATGGTTCGCCAGAAGGTATTACAGGTCTTACATCAACAGATGGTCGTGCAACAGTGATGATGCCACACCCTGAACGCGTGTTCCGCGCTGTAGCTAATTCTTGGCATCCAGATGAATGGAAAGAAGATAGTCCATGGATGCGTATGTTCCGTAATGCACGTAAAAATGTAGGTTAATAGCTTTGGTTATAAACCATAGGTTAATAAAAACCGTTTAAAATAAAAAAGGCTGCATTGTGCAGCCTTTTTTGTCTACACTGATTCTTCAAGATTCAAAAATTAATTTTAAGGATAATATGATCAAACGTGCTGCTTGGGGTTTACTGTTTTTAATACTAAGTGTTCTAACACTTGGCTATGTATTTCGTATGCCATTAACGCAGTGGTTCATTGCTCCCACGTTAAGTCAGTCGGGTATCGAGTTACATTGCTTGGACTGGTCAATTAATAGTGATTTAAATTTACATGTTGAGCGAGTGTGTATTACCTATTTAGACCACCAATTAGAGTTAGGTGGTATTGTAGCCAACAGCCAGAAAGTATCAGTGCACCGCGCTAACTTACGCTTAAGTGAGGACTCCTTTGCAGGGGGCAGCAGCGACGAAAAGGATACTGTTACAACCGCACAACTTAAAAAGCTTGCACTAGAGTTACCTGCAAAACGACCTCTTTTAAGTATAGAGCGGCTTGAGGTTTCTCACCCTCAGTTAAGTAAACCTTTAATTACTGCTATAAAAGAGCCAACCCTTAATATGTTTACGCTTAACGGCGATATCAATGCGACAATCAAGGCAAGCTCTGAGCTTATATCCGGTACTATTAAAGTTAACGATGAGCTACTTGCAAAAGCGTTCCCTATTGAACAGATTCAACTTACTGGTGAACACAACTTTAGTTTTGATGGTGTATCGGTTGATTTAAACAGCACAATTAAAGCTCGCTATACAAAAGAGCTTGATGAGTGCCCGTTAACTTTTAATATTAATGGTGATGTTAAAACACATTATGAGCTTAACGAAAAGCTATTAATCCTTGATGCCAGCCAATTAACGAGCCAAATTAAAGCACATGAAAGCTGTTTTGATTTAATTACCAATAATAAGCCGCAACGTAACTACTTAAGTAAGCAGCTTTCTCTGGATTGGCAATTATCGCTTCCTGAAAAAATCACTGTAAATAAACAGCAGCTAGCTACTGACAAAGTATTGCTTAAAGCTGAAAGTAACCAAACAATAGTTACAGCTGAAAATGTAAGTATAGCCTTGAATGATCCCTTCAATAGCGCTAAAGGGCAGCTTGCATTAGTAATGCAAACAGATGATATTAATAACTTAACGCTTAATGGAGCTTTAGAAGAAGGGGCTGTTGAGGGTGATTACTTACTAAAAATTGACACACTACCTGTATTTTTACCTGTGAACGGCGAGGGATTTAAAAGCCAAGGTAGCTTTAATATAGCTAATGTATTAACGCCGCTAACAGGCCTCATATTTAATACGCAATTATCTTTAGACTCAGCAAATTACATAGCAAACGAAAATGAACTTAAGTTAAAAAAATACCAAGCAACATTTTCAGCCAATATTGATAAAGCGAAAAAAACACAGTTGCAGCTTGATAGTAAGCTGGATTCTGTAAAGTTTAACGACTATCAACTAACAGGTGCCACTAATCAGTTAACGGCAAATACCACATTGCGTGTAGGTGAGCTGTTTATTGATTTAGTCAGTGAAACTAAGCTTAAGCAATTTAAAAGTGACGTGGTTAATTTAAATAATATCCGAGTTAGCTCTAAAGGTCTGCAAAGTCGTGCATTGCAAGCATCTCATCATATATTTATTGATGGAGTCGAGCTTCTTGCTAATCATAATGTATCGGCAGTAGCGCATCCATTTGAGGTGATTATTCCAAGCCAAGCGATGACAAAACTTAATCCGTTGATCCAACAGTTTTTACCTTCAGTGATACTCACTGATGGCACTTTAAATGGACAGGTTAAAGGTGATGTTAATTTACAGCGTGCTGATTTTAACGCCCAAATAAATAAAGCCAGTGGGCTGTACAATGATTATTTAGGTGATCACTTTAGCAGTCAGTTAAGTGGCCGTTATGATTCAGGAGAGCTTAATGTTGCACCTACTACATTTACACTTTTAGAGTTACGAGCGGGCGCTATAGTTAAAAATATCAGTAGCGAATGGCAGGTTAACAATACCGTACCTCAAGTGAGTAATCTGGAAGGTGAAGTAATGGGCGGCAGTTTTAAGCTAGATAAGTACCGCCTGTTTCATACTCCTCAGCAAGCTTTAGTGACTTTTAATAATATTGATGCTAGTAAAGTAATTACCCTAGACGATAAATCGGGTATTACCTTAACGGGTAGAGTTAATGGTACTTTACCTGTACATTTTAATGAGCAAGGCGTTGAAGTTAAAGAGGGCGAGTTACATAACCAAGGTGATGGTAAGTTAATTATTGCCGACAACGCCGCTTTTAATGCTGTTAAAGCGCAGCAGCAAGAGTTAGAACCTATTATTGGTTTATTAGAGAACTTAGATATTCAAAGTTTAAAAAGTAGCGTTAATTTAAAGCCCGATGGTTGGTTGTACTTAGGAGTTAGCTTACAAGGTTATAACCAAGTACAAAAACAGCAAGTGAACTTTAACTATAATCACGAAGAGAACGTATTTACTTTACTTCGGGCGCTCAGGTTAAGCGATGAAATCACCCAAAAAGTAGAGCAACAGTATTCAACAAAAGGAAGCAAGAATGACTAAATGGTTAGTAATAATATCAGTGCTTGGGCTATTGAGTGCTTGTACGCACCGTGTTGAAGTAGCCGCTAAAGAGCCCATTACCATTAACCTAAACGTAAAGGTTGATCATGAAATTCGTGTAAAAGTAGACAAAGAGCTTGATAGTCTATTTAGTGATGACAGTGAATTATTCTAAGGAGTTATAATGACTATTAAAAACAAAAAGCTAAATTTAATTACCCTATTAAGCGCTGTATGTTTATCGTTTTCAGCGTGGGCAATTAGTCTAGATAATGCAAAAGACCAAGGCTTAGTTGGCGAAGATAGCTCTGGTTATTTAGGTCTTGTAGTACAAAATGCAGAGGCAAAAGCAGTTGTTGACGAAATCAATGAAAAGCGTAAAGCGCAATATTTGAAATTAGCTAAAAAGAACGATTTATCTTTAGCACAGGTGGAGGCGTTAGCCGCTGCAAAAACTATTAAAAAAACCCAATCAGGTCACTTTATTGAAGTGAATGGCGAGTGGGTTAAAAAGTAATTAGTTGATTTATATAAGCCGAGAGTTAAGTTCTCGGCTTTTTACAGTTTGCTAATAAGGTATGCCAAAAATCAATCCCTTTACGCCTTGCTAGGCTGATATTGTGCTCAGGAATGGACTCGGGCTCGTTATAGTTTTCAAGTGCTTCGCTCATGCTCGCTTCACGAATTAAATGCAAAGTGGGGTAGGGCGCGCGATTTGTATAGTTGGCCGCGTCGGCGTCATCACTATCAGCAAATACGTAGTCTGGATGAAAGTTAGCTATTTGATATTTCCCCTCGAACCCCTGGGCAACCAAAAGAGCATGAGCTAAATCGACTAAATCTAGAAACTCATCAAAGTCACTAAACCCTTGCTCAAATATTAGTAATGTAGTTTCACGCATTTGTTGCTGATCAAGCTCGTTGCATTGCTCAAGCATTTCCATTACAGCATCATCAGCACGGGTAGCAGTACTTGTTTGATAATGAATACAGTTGTTTTCAACCTCTTTTCGGGCAAAAGGACAAAAGTTAAATTTTACAATAACACTAGATACCCATTCGCGGGTTTGACGCTCAGCAAGCGTTGAAGTTGAATTAGTCATAGTTTTAAACTTTGCTTAATAATAGAAAGTGTACGCGCAATTGCGCCTTGATTATTGTTGACGCACCTTGCGGCTTGCGTGCCAAGGTTTTCAATTTGTTCAGGTTGTTGGCAAAGTGTAATTAATTGCTTGCTAAGTTCATCGACATTTTTGACAATTAAACAGCCGCCAAGCGCAATTAGCTCTGGATAAACGTGATTAAAGTTATAAGTATGTGGCCCGCTTAAAACCCCAACATTAAAGGCCGCGGATTCTAAAGGATTATGACCACCGCGCTCAATTAAGCTGCCGCCAATATAGCTAATGTTAGCCATGCCATATAAGCATTGTAGCTCACCAAGGGTGTCAGCTAAGAGCACTTGCTCTTTCTTATATGGCAAGTGATTAGTACTTCTGCGGCAGTAAGTAAGTTCGGCTTCTTCAAGTAGCTTAGCGACTTTATCAAATTGCTCAGGATGGCGCGGTGCAATAACCAGTAATGCATTAGGCTGTGTGTTTAAAAGAGTTTGATGTGCGGCTAATATTAGCTCATGCTCAATAGGATGAGTTGAGCCTGCCACCCAAATAAAACGCTCATTTTTATACTGTTCTTTTAGGTTGGTAACTTTGTCTAGTTGTTCTTTTGAGGGGGTAATATCAAACTTTATCGAGCCGGTAACAGTTACTTTTGATTCTTTCAGACCAAGCTCAATAAAACGTTTTGCATCTTCTTCATTATGGCTGGCAAGAGTCGTTATAGAATTCATAATTACACGGGTTAGCGGTTGTACTTTTTTATACCCACGCTGGGATTTTTCAGATAGTCGTGCATTAAGCACCAGCACAGAAATTTGCTTCTTAAAAGCCTGCGTCATTAAATTTGGCCATAACTCAGTTTCTAAAATACATAATATCTGTGGATTAATGCGCTTTAAAAAACGCCAGGTCGCACAAGGAAAGTCTACAGGAAGGTAGGCTACTTGCACTGAGTCTTTAAAATTATTAATTACTTGCTCACGCCCTGTTGGTGTATTGCAAGTAATCATTATAGCTAACGTTGGCTGAGCTATTTGTAATGCTTTGATAAGTGGTGTGGCCGCTAAAACCTCACCTACAGAAGCACAGTGAAAAATAACGGGTTGAGTATTTTGTTTAGGTGTATTTTTAGTAGTCACAAAACCAAAGCGCTCAGTAAAGTGCTCCCGGTAAGCTGGGTTCTTTTTACCTCTGATCATATAAAGATAAAAAATAATCAACGGGCTGAGTAGATAAATAACGAGCGAGTAGAAAAAACGTGCCATCAGATACTTTTGAAAGTGTTAATTGTGCTAGTTTAACCTGATAAATGTATTTTCCAAGCATAGCGCTAAATAAATCGCTTTTTATCCATCATCAGTTCAGTAAAACACGATAAAATGCACACAAGTAAATAAATTTATGGAATAATGAATTTAATTTTTCCTGCCATTTTGATTCCAAAGAGGAACTTTCATGTCTGATATTGATTCTGTAGCAACCAGCTACCTAGAAAGCTTAACGCGCCATCAAGAATTATTTGAAACGATGGAGATCTATCATCCCGATGTTATGCAGTTACTTGAAGTATGCCACAGTGCATTACAAGCTGGTGGTAAAGTCATTTGGTTTGGTAATGGTGGAAGTGCAGCCGACGCGCAGCATCTAGCCGCTGAATTTGTAGTACGTTATAAATTAGAACGTGGTCCATTGGCATCTATAGCATTGACCACCGACACCTCTATTTTAACCGCGCACAGTAACGACTACCATTTTGACACGGTGTTTGAACGTCAAGTACAAGCGTTATGTAAACCAGAAGATTTAGTGATTGGCTTAACCACCTCTGGGACTAGTGTAAATATTAATTTAGCGCTGGCTGCAGCCAACGAAATTGGTGCTTACACTGTTGCATTTACAGGTCGTGATGGCGGTAAAGTGAAAGATATTGCCAAGTTACCTATTATTATTAAAAATGATGAAACTGCGCGTATACAAGAAGCACATATGTTTATTGGTCATTGGCTCTGTGAAGCCATAGATATGGTTGTGGCGGAGCAGCAATAATGGATTTAGCACTACTTAAAAACTTATCACAGGCAAAAATTCTTGTGGTGGGGGATGTGATGCTTGACCGCTATTGGCATGGTGACTCTGGACGTATTTCACCAGAGGCCCCCGTACCAATTGTTAAAGTCAGTAAGTTTGAAGATAAAGCCGGTGGCGCAGCGAATGTGGCAAAAAACATTGCTCGTTTAGATGGTAAAGTTGGATTGCTTGGGTTAATTGGTGAAGATGAAAGCGGCCAAATCCTGGAAGCTATTTTGGGCGATGAGTGTATAGACTCGCAGTTAGTTAGTGTTTGTGATTTACCGACTATTTCAAAAATGCGGGTGATCAGCGGCCATCAGCAAGTAGTGCGTTTAGACTTGGAAGAAACCTTCACAGAGCAACACAGCCAATTATTATTAAATCGCTTAGAGTTAGTGCTGGATGAGTATAATTTTGTATTGTTTTCTGATTACAGTAAAGGCTCTTTAACCCTGATTCAAAAAATGATTCAGGTGGCAAAAGGTGCTGGAAAAACAGTGTTGATTGACCCTAAATCTTCAGATCTAAACTTATACCGCGGTGCTGATTATATTACGCCTAACTTAAATGAATTTAAGCTTGCCGGTGGTAAAGCAGGTTCAGAGCAAAGCCTAGCTGACAGTGCGCGTGAGCTTATTAAAGATGCCGGTGTAGTCGCAATGTTATTAACACGCTCTGAGCAGGGGGTGTCACTAATAAGTGCTGATGAAAAGTATGATTTTGCAGCGCAGCAGTTAGAAGTAAGTGATGTAACCGGCGCGGGTGATACAGTTATTGCAACGCTTGCAGTGATGCTTGGTGCGGGCATGAAAGCCAAAGATGCTGTTGAAGTGGCTAATCTAGCAGCCGGTATTGCAGTTAGTAAATTAGGCGCTGCAACTGTATCGCCAGAAGAGCTTAGCCGCAAACTTGGTCAATACTTACAAAAAACGGGGGAGCATTATCAAACCCCATTTGATGATGTACTCCAGCATATTGACTTTGCGAAACAAAATGGTGAAACTATTGTTTTTACTAATGGTTGCTTTGATATTTTACATGCTGGTCACGTACGTTATTTAGCACAGGCAAAGGCGCGTGGCGATCGTTTGGTAGTAGGGCTCAATAACGATGAGTCAATCACGCGGTTAAAAGGCCCTGAGCGACCCATAAACCCGCTTGATGAGCGAGCGATGGTATTAAGTGCTTTAGCATCGGTTGATTGGGTGCTTCCTTTTGGTGCCGTAGATGAAGATGACACACCAGCTAAACTTATTGAAAAAATTAGTCCTGACGTATTGGTAAAAGGCGGCGATTATACCATAGAGCAGATAGCAGGTGCTGAGCATGTGCTTCGCCATGGTGGAAAAGTAGAAGTACTAGAATTCTTAAATGGCTGCTCGACTTCAAAAGTGATCAGTAAAATTAAACGTTAATTTTTAAAATTACTTAAATATAAAAAAATCGACCCACGGGTCGATTTTTTTATAGAGTTGCATTCAAGTTAAAGTTTAGAAACTAAGGACTAAAAGTTAAGGACTAAAAGTTATACTCATACTTGAGAAATCCAGAGGTGTCGGTGTTGCTCTCATTTGTTGCTTTATTTTTAGCCGTAAGTGCACCTAAGCTTAAACGACCATTAAATGCCAGCATTCTGTAGCGAAGCTCTAATTGCTTACTATCGAGTGCTTGTTTCGTAATGGTATTTCCTAAATCAGGGTTACTGGGGTAACGGTCTGCATTGTCGTTGTTGTAGTCAACTTGGCGAAGTTTAACTTGCCAGTCATCACCATTACTAAGCTGCCCTAATGCGGTAAAAACTAGAGACTGGCTGTCATTATCATAAGTCGAACCTATGGTTTTACCATGATAGCGGTAACCAGAGTTATAGTCTGAGTGCTCGTAGTAGCAGTTTTGATTCTCTAAGCCCGCAGTACAACTTACACCGGTATCAATATATTCAAGGTTAAACATTAGATTTTGGTCAAATAACCTAGCTGTAGTTTCAATACCTGCTAAATAAGCGCGATCGGCGGGTTTAAAGTAGCTACTAGCATCCTCACCTATAGCACTGATATAAAAAGCATAAGGTTGCTCAAATAAAGTGTCAGACCAACGTAAATCAATACCGGCTAATTGATTGCCTAATTTTGATTCAAGCTGACTATCACAGTTTTCCTCGCCATTAATGCAATATGTGCCACCGGTGATCATTTCAAAAAAGTCTTTTCCTGAGCTAGCCTGTCCTTCACCTGCCCATTGTGCTGACCAGCTAAATGCTACTTCAAGTTGTTGTAAAGGACGAAAGTTTAAACGGCTACTCCAAAGGAGTGCATCAGGGATGGCCCGATTAGATTCAAGCTCTGCCATCTGGCTAGTAAAGCTCCATTGGCCTATCCAGCTTAACCACGGAGTTTCAAAAGCGCTCGATTGCTCACGAGTAATACTCAGTGCAGGGAGTGGTTTTGCATTTGTTGACATAATTAAACTGTTATCAACACCTGGACCCCAGAACTGTTCAATAGCGCCAGCTCTTAGTATCCAATTTCCCAAACGGTAAGCGATATAGCTGTGATCAAATGAAGTATCATCGCAGTCTTCTAATGCTTGTTCGTTGCTTGCAATATCAGTTTGAGTTTTACCTGTAACATAGCATTTTTTGCCATTGTCACGATGGTTAACCGCAACCTTGGCCGCAAAATTTTCACCCATATAGCTGTAGGATGTTAGCAATTCCGTTTCTTGTGTGTTGGCTGCGCCAAAGCTGGTTACCGTGCGAGTATCGGAGCTCACATAAGCGTCAACGTGAAAGTTATGAGCACTGTTATTTTCTGAGCTGTAACGATTTTTTACGCGTAATATTGCATCTTGTAAGGAAGGTGATAGCTTCTCTAGTGGCATGCTGCGTACTTCGCCAATAAAGCTTTTCCACATCAGCGGGTAAGTGGTTACTGGGCTATTGATAACCCCGGCATCAGCGAGTCTTTGTATATCAGCTCTTAGCCCATAATCGTCTGGCTTAACCCATGGTTCAGCGACGAGTGGCATACTAAGTAATGATGTAAGCGTACAAAAAAGAAAAGTTTTATTATGCAATGCTCAATTCCCTGCAATTCAAGTTGCATTGAGTTTACCAATTTCTCGTTATGAATACAGTAAAATTTCAATTTATGGGTGGTTAAGTGTTATCGTAAAAAGGAGTGAATTTGCATACAATCCCCATTAAAGAGACATTAGAGATTAGCATGGAAAAAAAGCGGCTGTTATTTATTCCCGTATCATCACCAGAAGGGATTGGTGAGTACGTGCGCTCGTTATCAATCGCACAGGCATTAAATGAGAAATACCCCAACAATTTAACGATCCATTTTGTGCTAAATAAACATACTAGCTATGCTGCTTCATGCCCTTTTTCTGTGACGTTACTTGAGCACTCAGCGACTAAAGAACATCAACAAGTAAATGCATTAATAGATACTTACCGCCCTGATGTAGTGGTTTTTGACTGCGCAGGACGCTCTAGTCAAATGAAAAAAGCCAAAGCCGTGGGCGCAAAAGTGGTGTTTATATCTCAGCATGCTAAAAAAAGAGCGAAAGGGCTAAAACTTAATCGTATTAACTTAATAGATAAACACTGGGTGGTGCAGCCAGACTTTTGTTTAGAAGGCTTAAGTTTTAAAGAAAAGCTCATGCTGAAAATGCTGCCATTAACGGTACCTGAAAATGTTGGCGCGTATTTCAATGATTTAAATAAGCCGCAGGAAGGTGAGTTTTTAGGCCGTTTTCAACTGCAAAAAAATAATTATTTTTTAGTTAATGCTGGTTCTGGTGGACACCTTATTGGTAATCAATTGTGTGCAGATATTTACTTAGCAGCTGCAAGGCTAATTACTAAAAAAACAGGGCTCAAAGGTGTTGTTGTATTAGGGGCCAACTACCCTAAAAAGTTACCAGAAAACGATGAACTATTAGTGCTCAAAAGCTTGTCGAGTAATGAGTTTATTACTTTATTAAAAGGCGCTCAGTGCGCTGTGTTAAGTGCGGGAGATAGCCTATTACAAGCTATTATACTCAATGTGCCGACAGTTGCTTCTGCTATTTCTAAAGATCAACCTTATCGTTTAGCTAAATGTGAAGATGAAGGGCTTGTTGTTGTAGCTAAAACAACGGCGAATGACTTAGCCGAAAAAGCACAAGCCTTACTTTTACCCACTAATCTTAAGTTACAATTAACGCAGCTTGCTATACAACCTAATATGCAAGGGAAAGCGATTATGCTCAGTGCTTTAGAAACAATGCTATTTGGAGATAAAAATTGAAAGTAGCGATTGTTATTGATTCCTTAGTCGGTGGTGGGGCGGAGAAGGTTATGCTTACACTTGCGACAGAACTAGTACGCCAAGAGCATACAGTGACTATTTTATCTTTAGCTAATAGTATTGAATATGATATCGCAAGTACTATCCAAGTGGCTTTTTTATTTAACCATAGAGCTTCTAAAGTTGATCGTTTTTGGCATAAAAAAGCCAGCATCAAAAAACTTGAAAGTTGGTTTTCAGCAGAGCAACAAAACTATGGTGAGTTCGATGTTGTGTTGTCTAATCTTGACAGAAGTAACAATCTGCTATCACAAAGTAGCATTAAAAATGTGCATTATGTTATTCATAACTCAGTTGAGGGAGAGCTTGCAAGGCAGAAAAAATTAGGCCCTTTTGCTCATTTATACCTTAAAAAAAGTAAGAGAAATCTATCTGATAAGTCGCTTATATGTGTTTCAAAAGGGATTGAAGAAGAAATAACTCAAGGCAACATTATTGAGCCAAAATTTATTACAACAATTTATAACCCATTTGATATACCAGCAATTAGAGAGCTAGCAGAGCAAGAGAATAGTGCTATTCCTAATTCGCCTTATTTAATCCACGTGGGGCGGCTAGCAAAACAAAAACGGCACGATATATTGTTTGCAGCTTTTGCTCAGTTAGATAAGCGCTATAAGCTGGTTCTGCTGTGTAATAAGCCCGCGAAAGCACTTAAATTGGCGCAACAATATGGTATTGCTGAGCAGTTGGTTTTACCCGGTTTTCAACAAAACCCATATCAATGGATAAAAAGAGCCGATGCGTTGGTCCTCAGCTCAGATTTTGAAGGGCTACCTACAGTGTTAATTGAAGCGCTGGCAGTCGGCACTGCTGTGGTGAGTACTGATTGTAATCATGGCCCTAAAGAAATACTGACAAACGCTCTTGCTAAGTACTTAGTTCCTATTCAGTCACCTGATGAGCTAGCTAATGCTATTGAACAAGTACATAGAGATAAGCCTAATGTTCTTGATGCTGATATTTTAAAAAAAGTAACTGCCGAACCAGTTGTTAAGCAGTATTTGAAACTTGCTAGTTAATTTTAGACTGGTAATAGCTTGATAGCTGTTGCCAATTACTTTGTTGCCAATGCATCACTTCATTACGGCTTTGCTCTTTATTAAATGAGC
Source organism: Pseudoalteromonas sp. AOP7-A1-14 (assembly GCF_052376275.1). Taxonomy (NCBI): domain Bacteria; kingdom Pseudomonadati; phylum Pseudomonadota; class Gammaproteobacteria; order Alteromonadales; family Pseudoalteromonadaceae; genus Pseudoalteromonas; species Pseudoalteromonas sp. AOP7-A1-14. The sequence goes on from NZ_JBQSVO010000002.1 coordinate 68,926, forward strand.
GTTCAAGGCGGGCCATATTAGCTAGTTGCCATCGGGTATCGGGGGCTTTTATTTTGCCGCGGTCAAAATCAATAATGTAAACTACACCTGTTTCATCAAACAAAATATTATTAATATTCAAATCGGCGTGATAAATGCCATGGTTATGAAACTGCGCAATGGTGTTGGCAACTTTTATAAGCTCTTGCTCAGTGAGTGGACGAGTAACTAATACATCAAGCAGGCTTTGTGCACCATTAATTGCTTGCGTAATAATATCACCGCGATAAATTAGCCCTGATTGGGTGATTTTTGCTGCGATGGGTTTAGGTACATTCAGGCCAAGTTCGCAAAGTTTTACCATTAGCGAAAACTCACGGTAAACACGAGTTTTTTCAAGTCCTAAAAAAATATACTGATCACTGAGCAACTTACCAACTAGCCCACCTCGCCAGTAATGTCTGAGCACAGCGGTAAGTTCGTGGTAGTTAAAAAACCACGCTGTAGCACGGCCTTTTTTTGCGCCAACAATTTGACCTTGCTGTTGCCAGTAATCAGCGTCAAACCAGTTTAAGCTAATTTCGGCGCTATATTCGGGGTGGCTTAAAATGATGTGTTGATTAATAGTGTGCTGATTAAACATAATGAAATTCAATACCTGCGAATGTTAGCACTAATAGTATCGTATTTTTGAGATTAAGCATAAGTGCTTGCAAAAGTGAGTGGTTAATTTAAGATCAAAGCTTAGTTAATTACAATGCAAAGGGCGCCCGTGAGCCAAACACCTCGTTATTCAGATATTTGTATTTTAAGGCTTTCAGCTATTGGTGATGTCTGCCATGGTATTTCGGCTGTGCAAGCAATTCAAAAGGCCTATCCAGATGCCAAAATTACTTGGGTGGTTGGTAAAGTTGAAGCAATGCTACTTGCTGATTTACCGGGTGTTGAGCTGGTGGTCTTTGATAAAAAGCAAGGTAAAGCAGCTTATCAACAATTAAAACAGCAGTTTAAAGGGCATACTTTTGATGTGTTGCTGCATATGCAAGTAGCACTGAGGGCCAATTTAGTTGCGCGCTGTATTCCGGCAAAAATAAAAATAGGTTTTGATTGGGCGCGCTCAAAAGAGTTACATGGTTTGTTTATTAATAAACGCATTGCAGCGGAGCCTGAGTCACACGTGCTTGAAGGGTTTAAAGGTTTTGCCAAGGCGATAGGAGTCACCGACTATCAGCCAAGCTGGCAAATGCCATATACGGAGCAAGATCAAAAATGCGCCGATGAATTACTCGGTACAGAGCGCTTAGCCGGACGTATTTTTGTTATCTCCCCCGCAGCGAGTAAAAAAGAGCGTAACTGGTTACCTGAGCGTTATGCGCTACTTGCAGAGCATGCTCATCAGCAAGGCTTTACAGTGGTTATTACTGGCGGACCGACTCCACTTGAAGTTGAACTAAGTGAGCAAATTATTGCCAGCACTAAAATACCTATTTTAAATCTAGTCGGTAAAACTAAATTAAAAGAATTACTGTGTGTATTAAAGCGTGCGGCCTTGGTCTTGGCGCCAGATACAGGGCCTGCGCACATGGCGGTAACTGTTGGTACGCCGGTTATTGGTTTATACGCACATTCTAACCCAAAACGCACAGGTCCTTATTTATATCAAGATTATGTGGTTGAGGTTTATCATCAAAATCTACTTAAGCAAACTGGAAAAACCGCAGCCGAATTACCATGGGGGATCCGTGTTAAAGGCGCAGACTTAATGTCACAAATTACGGTTGACGATGTTACCTCAATATTTAATTTAGTCGTGAAAAAAGAGCAGTTATGAAAAATATTAATAAAGCCCTATTTTTAGACCGCGATGGGGTCGTTAATATCGACCATGGTTATGTTTATCAGCCTGATAAATTTGAGTTTGTACCCGGCGTATTTTCAGCTTGTAAAGCGTTTGTTGAGGCTGGTTTTAAACTAATCATCGTGACTAACCAATCTGGAATTGGTCGTGGGTATTACACAGAAGCGGACTTTCATGCATTAACTAAGTGGATGATTAGTGAATTTGTTAAAAATGATGTGCCGGTCACTGACGTTTATTTTTGTCCGCATCACCCTAAAAAAGCACTGCCTGAATATTTACAAGACTGCGATTGTCGTAAACCAGCGCCCGGTATGCTGTATCAAGGCATAAAAGAGCACAATATAAATCCTGCGCTTAGTATTATGGTGGGTGATAAGCTCAGTGATATGCAAGCTGCAAGTGCTGCAAATATAGCTACTCGGGTACTTGTTCGAACAGGGCAAAGCTTTGATGAGCATACAGTTAAAGTTGCGGATTATATTTTTGATTCCCTTGCTGATCTACCGACTATTTTATCTAGTTAATTGAGAATATACCGATAATTAATACTGCCATGCTTATAAGGCAACGCCTTGATATTTAACCCCTTGTGAAGCTATGAACTCTGTATCTTGAGGTGGGTAGGGTATAGACTGGCAGCTTAAGTTGTCAGTTTAACTATACCTACTTAGCTACAAACAGTGCATTTATTTGGCTAAACTCTTACAATAGACACAATGATGAGCCGCGAGCATTAATAATGCCTACTTACCCGTTCAATAACTTGGAGGTTACAGATGAGAGCATCTGCATTTTTTAACCAGCTACAACAGCAAATTGAAGAAATTAAATCCGAAGGCCTATATAAAAATGAGCGTATTATTACCTCGCAACAGCAAGCAAAAATTGAAGTTGCTTCTGGCGATAAGGTTATTAATTTTTGTGCCAACAATTATTTAGGTTTAGCAAATAGCCCTGAATTAATAAATGCTGCGCAACAAGGTCTAAACGATCACGGCTTTGGCGTGGCGTCTGTGCGTTTTATTTGCGGTACGCAAGATATTCATAAAACACTTGAGCAAAAAATATCTGAGTTTTTAGAAACTGAAGACACCATTTTATACTCTTCATGTTTTGATGCGAACACCGGCTTATTTGAAACAATTTTAGGCCCTGATGATGCAATTATTTCAGATTCATTAAACCATGCGTCAATTATTGATGGCGTACGTTTATGTAAAGCAAAGCGTTTTCGTTATGCTAATAACGACATGGGCGATCTTGAAAAACAACTAATTGCTGCCGATGAAGCGGGTGCTAAAACAAAACTTATCGCCACTGACGGTGTATTCTCAATGGACGGTGTTATTTGCAGTCTTGAGGCTGTGTGCGACCTAGCTGATAAATACGATGCGTTAGTCATGGTTGATGACTCTCATGCTGTTGGTTTTGTTGGCGAAAACGGTAAAGGTACGCCAGAATATTGTAATGTGATTGATCGCGTTGATATTGTGACCGGTACTTTAGGTAAAGCTCTTGGCGGCGCTTCGGGCGGCTATACCTCAGGTAAAAAAGAGATTGTTGAGTGGTTACGCCAACGTTCGCGTCCTTATTTATTTTCTAACTCACTAGCGCCATCAATTGTAACGGCATCAATCAAAGTACTTGAAATGCTTAATAACGGTGGTGAGCTACGCGCTAAATTGTGGAGCAATGTAAAGTATTTTCGTGAGCAGATGGAAGCCGTCGGTTTTACCTGCGCAGGTAAAGATCACGCTATTATTCCGGTGATGCTTGGTGATGCTAAAGTTGCATCGCTAATGGCTGATAAGCTATTGGCAGAAGGCATTTATGTAACTGGTTTCTCATTCCCGGTAGTGCCTAAAGGGCAAGCGCGTATTCGTACGCAGATTTCTGCGGCGCACACCATTGAGCAACTTGATACCGCGATTGACGCCTTTACCCGCATTGGTAAAGAAATGGGCGTAATTTAAATTTTTTTTGTAAGCCGCAGCTAGCTGCGGTTTGTTTAATTGAGTGTGACTGATGAAAGCATTATCTAAATTAAAACCAGAAACTGGCATCTGGATGACCGATGCGCCAAAACCAGAAGTAGGCCATAACGATTTATTGATTAAGATTCGTAAAACGGCTATTTGTGGTACTGACGTACATATTTATAAATGGGATGAGTGGGCACAAAATACGATTCCTACACCTATGGTTGTTGGCCATGAATATGTGGGTGAAGTTGTTGATATGGGTCAAGAAGTTCGTGGATTTGCTATAGGTGACCGAGTTTCAGGCGAAGGTCATATTACCTGTGGCCACTGCCGTAACTGCCGCGCGGGCCGTGTGCATTTATGCCGTAACACCACCGGCGTAGGGGTTAACCGTGAGGGAGCCTTTGCTGAATATTTAGTGATCCCGGCATTTAATGCCTTTAAAATTCCCGACAATATCAGCGACGAACTGGCGTCAATTTTTGACCCGTTTGGTAATGCTGTACATACTGCATTATCGTTTGATTTAGTTGGTGAAGATGTACTTATTACTGGAGCAGGACCCATTGGTATTATGGCCGCTGCAGTAGCAAAACATGTAGGTGCTCGTCATGTCGTGATAACTGACGTGAACGAATACCGTTTAGACTTAGCGCGTAAAATGGGCGCAACACGCGCCGTGAATGTCGCTAATGAAAAGCTTGAAGATATTAGTAAAGAGCTCGGTATGACCGAAGGCTTTGATATTGGCCTTGAAATGTCAGGTGTTCCTTCTGCATTTAATAGTATGCTTAATAATATGAACCATGGCGGTAAAATTGCCATGTTAGGTATTCCACCGTCAGATATGGCTGTTGATTGGAATCAAGTAATTTTTAAAGGCTTAGTGATTAAAGGTATTTATGGTCGCGAGATGTTTGAGACTTGGTATAAAATGGCCAGCCTTATTCAATCTGGGTTAGATTTAAAGCCAATTATTACCCATCAGTACTCAATAGATGACTTCCAAGCTGGCTTTGATATGATGATTTCAGGTCAATCAGGTAAAGTTATTCTTAATTGGAATTAAACTTCCAATAGTAGGTAGCTAAAGGCGGCCGTTATGCCGCTTTTTTTATTTATTTTCAAGAGGCAGTAATGGCATTTAAACATATTTCGATTACACAAACGCAAGCATTGCTGAAACAAGAAGGTGTGGTGATAGCAGATATTCGTGATCCTAATTCTTATCAAGCAGGGCATATTTCAGGCTCTGAGCATTTATCAAACGCCAATATTGGCGAATTTATGATGAATAAGGATTTTGAACAGCCAATTATTATTGTTTGTTACCATGGTATGAGCTCGCAAGGTGCAGCTAACTACCTAGTAGAGCAAGGCTTTGAAGATGTGTACAGTATGGATGGTGGTTTTACTCAGTGGCAAACTGAATTACCGGAATTGGTTGAAAAATGATCGAGCTTGGTAGTATCAATAACCCCCGTGCTGCTCAAGGCTTTATCGATTATATTAAAAGTAAAGGCTTAGTAGGTGAATTGCGTTCTACAGATGGTCAAAAGGTGATCATTAGTATTACGCCAGAGCACTTTCATCAAGTAAAGCCGCTATGGCTAGAGTTTGCAGAAAACCCTCATCACGCTCGTTATCAAGAGGCTTCTTGGCAAGTTGGCAGTACTGAGTCTTCACTTAGTTATCAGGGGCAAGCGTTTAATATTAAAGCGCGCTTTAAAGCACTAAGCTGGTTAAACCGTACCGTTACACTCGTATCTATTGCTATTTTTGTAGCATTTCTATTGGGCGGGTTTGAAAAAATTTATGCACTATTGCAGTTTAACCCAGCTCAACCGCTTAGTTGGTTTACCCCAGCCATCGTACATTTTAGTGCTATCCACTTAATTTTTAACTTAATTTGGTGGATGACATTAGGCAATGACATAGAAAAATATAGTGGTAAGTTAACCTTAGTGGGATTGTTTTTAGTAACTGCTTTTATCAGTAATTGGGTACAGTTTTTACTGGTTGGCCCTAATTTTGGCGGCTTAAGCGGCGTGGTATATGGTTTGCTCGGTTTTTGTTGGGTATATAGTTTACTTAATCCTAAACAACCGCCATTAGTTACGAATAGTGTTGTAGGATTTATGCTTATTTGGCTTGTACTTGGTTTTGTAAATATGCTTCCTGTAAATATGGCAAATTGGGCTCATTTAGGTGGTTTAATTGGCGGTATGGCCTATGGGCTTACCACACACTTGTTTAATAAAAAACCAGCTTAGTGATACAAGTACTTAGTAAATAATACTTCGCGTTCTTTTGATATAATATTGACAAAGGCATCACGTAAAAATGGTGTGTGGTGCTCAATATTAGCGATTTTTTTCATATCAGTGAGCATAAGATCAACGCTAATACGTAAATGATCGAGCTTTTTATTATTGTTGCCAAGGTAATTGGCGATAATGTCAGGCTTAAAGCTTAAAGCCAAAGTAGTCTACAGTAGGCTTACTCTTCGCTGTAAAACTCATCGCGAGTAGGCAGTAATAAGTAATGTAGTGTAGGTGGTTTTCATCATATTTAATTCAAAGCCCAGTATTAATTGTAATATATGTATGAGTTTATACGTTAAGAATTGATACCAATTAAAAGCAGGCTGAGAATAGTATTTGTTTTAATCACCACTTTTTCAAGTGTCACCGCAATGGTATTATTTAGGTGATTGTTATTATAAAGAGTTATCGTGAACAGATTTCCCCTCTCTCTCAAAGCAAATTGGCAACTAGGTCATAGCGTCGCTGACTTATCAAAAGTCCAACGAGACTGGCTGCTTGAGCCGGGTTCTCTAACCGCTAAATTAAAATCAAACGCAGCCACTTTTGCTGTTGAAGTGCTCAGTGAGCAGCGCTTTGCTTTAAGTGAGCATCAACAGCGACTGCTTAATTGCTCATGCAGCCATGCAATGAATCGTGAGGTTTTACTATTATGTGATGATGTTGCAATGGTATATGCACAAAGTTGGCTACCAATAAGCTCTGCAATGGAGCAACAACGATTGTTGGGCTTAGGAGATAAACCGCTAGGTGATATTATTTTTCAACACCCAGAGCTTAGTCGAATCGATATTGAAATTGCTTATTTTGACAGCCAGCAGTTTCAGCAGTTTCAGTCCAGTTTAGAACAAAATACGACTCCCTTATGGGGGAGGCGCAGTATATTTTCATTAAAACAAAGCCAGTTTTTAGTTGCCGAAGTATTCTTACCTGGAGCATACATTTACTTATGAAATTCACTGCGTTAAAGATTAAAAATATTCCCTATTATAAGCAGCTCATGCGTACTGATAAGCCAATTGGCACATTGCTTTTGCTTTGGCCTACTTACTGGGCGCTTTGGCTTGCAAGCGATGGTATACCAAGCTTTATGCATTTTATTGTGTTTAGCTTGGGGGTGTTTGTAATGCGTAGTGCCGGTTGCGTCATCAACGACTATGCTGATCGAAAAGTTGATGGTGAGGTGACTCGTACCAATCAGCGACCTTTAGCGACGGGGCTTGTTAGTAGTGGTGAAGCGCTCAGTTTATTTATACTGTTAATTGTAATTGCATTTGGTTTAGTGTTGATATTGAGCTGGCAAACCGTACTTTTATCATTCGCAGCACTGGCATTGGCGTTTTGCTATCCATTTATGAAGCGCTATACAAATTTACCGCAAGTATTTTTAGGGGCTGCATTTAGTTGGGCTATTCCTATGGCATTTATGGCAGTAAGTAATAATGTGCCTGTCGTAGCCTGGTTTTTATTTTTAGCCAATGTTATTTGGACTGTGGCTTATGACACCATGTATGCCATAGTCGATAGAGATGACGATTTAAAAATTGACGTAAAGTCTACGGCTATTTTATTTGGCGATTATGATCGCCACATTATTTTTATGCTTAACAGCACGTTTATTGGTTTACTTGCCTATGTTGGGCATAGTTATACACTTGGTTATCCATATTGGTTAGGGCTTATTGTTGCGGGTGGATTCTTGGTATATCAGCAATACTTAATACATCATCGTGATAAAGCTCGTTGCTTTAAAGCATTTTTAAATAATCACTATGTCGGGTTGGTTGTGTTTGTTGGTTTGGCGGCGTCATTGCCACTTAGCTTATAATAAAAGTAAACTTTTATTATAAGCTATCTTGGCGGGTCGATAATCCCGCTGATTGAGGTGTTTTTTCTAAACCAGCCTGCAATAGAGTAACGCTCGTCCACCGCGGGTAATACTTCATGCATAAAGCATTCACTTTCAAACATTAGTAATGTGCCAGCTTGCGGGCTTATACTAATTTCTACTTCTTTACTTCTCTACTTCTCTACTTCTTTGTTTATAAATTATTAGCTTAACGCCAGAAGGCGGAGTGTTTAAATATAGCACAGTTGTAAAAACACGGTTAGAACGGCCTTTAAAAGCATCGTAATGCTTTTTATAAAAGTCACCTCGTTGGTATTTTGCATAATGACACTCGTAATCAAATAACCCTAAAAAGAAAGTACGGTTAAGGGTGATTCGAATTTGCTCCATCAGTGCTTGGTATTCAAGTTGTGCATCACTTGTACCGTCAAACCAAAAAGTTTTATCATTACGGATAGTTTTGTCAATTTGTAGCTCATTTTTCCGACCAATTCCCGCCAAACTAAAGTCAGGATTAATACGGTAACAGTCAAGCATTAACCTCGCTAATAGCGGTTTGTTTATGGCATTGTGTATGACGGTATAACCGCGGCTTTCAATATCATCTAAATAGATTTCTGAAATAGAACGGGCGTTCATCTAGGTACTTAATAATTGAGGGGTCGCTAGTTTAGCCTAAAAATTGATAAAAGCGAGTTTTATAAACCTCAATAAATCAGGTTTTTAAATTTATTTTTTCTGGGATATTAACTTTTTAATGATGATGCTGCTTTTTCTATTAGCCAAAGCAATTGCTTTGTCTGCTCTGTAGCAACGACTTGGTGACTGGTTTTTATGTTCAATTGCTTATTTATTAGACACCGGGTGTCATTAAATAGGGCATGCTTTTTTATATTCACGGTTTTCTCGCGCATCAAATATCAGCCAAAAAGCTATATGGTTGGCTAAACACTCCAGTAATTAGTGCTTCTAAGTAATGGCACTCATTGGATTTGTCTGTACGTAACGCTAAGCGCAGAGCTTTATTTTCAAAACTAAAGCAAGCTCTCCGATTTGTTAACTTGCTGAATGCCTCCATCACCAACGATTAATAGAATCCGATAGGCAAGTTTATTTATGCCTTTTGGAGTGTCGAGACTGTATTTTAGTCCGCCTTATTTGCGAGTGGTTTTTCTTCAATGTTTCTAAGCTCAATTTCTATAGCATCACATGAAATATGAATCTCATATAAAGATGTTAAAAGGGATAACGCCAAGCAGCCTAGACTTACTCCAAATAAAATAATTCCCGTTGTTTTGAACTCAATAAATAACGCGAACATAGAAATGGTGCATAATAAAAAAGAGGCAACGCCATAAACTTGCATGGTTCTGACAAGTTTAATGCGTTTTCTTAAATTAGTAATTTGCGCCACAACTAAGGGGCGAATAGTATCGCCTTCTCGGTCATTGAGCCCACGAATTAATTGTGCCAACACTAAAAAGCGGTTGGTGTAGGCTAAAAGTAATAACGAGATGGCAGGAAATAGTAATCCTGGAGTGGTGAGGGTCATGATTCTTTCCTAAATAACAGTTACTTTGCTTATACTAGCTTAGATATAGTAAAAGAGGTTTACTTTGAAAACAAATAATAATGAAGAGTCTGTAAATTCAGCTCCTTTTGCGTGGGTGACAGTTTATAGCGCTGCCAATGTGGTAGAGGCCAATATCGTTAAAGGGTTATTAATTAGTAATAATGTAGAGTGTCAGTTACTAGGTGAAACGCTGCAAGGAGCAGTGGGTGAAATCCCGCTTGATCAAACTGAAGTGAAAGTGCAGGTTTTTACGATTAAACAGCGCCAGGCGGCAGAAATATTGGTAAACTATAGACAAGTACAACAATCCGCTCCTGATTGGGTTTGTCCCAATTGTAATGAGCATAACGGGTCAACATTTGATTTTTGTTGGTCCTGTAGGACACCAAAGAATGACTAAAGCGAATAATTTCCAAAGAATTAGAGAGCTTAACTATTTACAGCAAGCGGTATTAGCAGCTGCGTTAATTGAACGTATGCTACCTAATTATGGCTTATTTAGTGAAGCGACCGAGTTTGGTGATGAAGCAACATTGCGCAGTGCTTTAAATTTATGCTGGGAAAAAATACTCCTACCAAAAAGTAAAATAAGCCTCGAAAAGCAAATCGAAAAAATTGAACCAAATGTGCCTGAACTCGCTGATTTTGATATGTTTGGTACATACCCTGCGATAGATGTCGCAACGGCTCTGTTAGGGCTATTGCATGGCTTAATGACCAAAGACGAGCAAGAATTCATCAGTATAAGTAAAATATCACAAGCGACTGTCGCACGTTTTATTGAGTATCAAATGACAGTAGAAGGTGAACTTGCTGATAACAAAGCCGTGCGCGAGCACCCGCTAATGCAATATGAAATAGCCGTACTCGGTGAGCTGATAGACTTTGTTGAACAAATGGGGCGCATTACCTCAGAAAATGTTAAAGCGCTAAAACAACACGTTATCGCGGATGGGCAGACTAATATAGGTTTAACACTTTAAAGTTTGCTAAGAATTAAAAGGTAGAAGGAGAAACAGCAGTGCGGATTTTAGGCATTGAATCGTCGTGTGATGAAACCGGTATCGCTATTTATGATGATGAACAAGGCTTGCTTGCTCATCAATTATATAGCCAAGTAAAAGTACATGCCGACTACGGTGGTGTAGTGCCAGAACTTGCATCGCGGGATCATGTGCGCAAAACGTTACCGTTAATTGATGCCGCATTTGCACAGGCGGGCTGTGGTCCTGAAGATTTAGATGGTATAGCCTACACCGCAGGGCCTGGCCTTGTCGGTGCTTTATTGGTTGGCACGTCTATTGGGCGCTCACTTGCTTATGGTTGGGATATTCCAGCGGTTGCCGTACACCATATGGAAGGGCATTTATTAGCCCCGATGTTGGAAGAAAATATACCTGAATTCCCTTTTATTGCGCTGTTAGTTTCTGGCGGCCACACCATGATGGTAAAAGTAGCCGGTATTGGCCAATATGAAGTGCTAGGGGAGTCTGTTGATGATGCTGCTGGTGAAGCATTTGATAAAACAGCTAAATTACTTGGCCTTGATTACCCAGGTGGCCCGCGTCTTGCCAAACTTGCAGAGCAAGGTACACCCAAACGCTTTATTTTCCCAAGGCCAATGACCGATAAACCCGGCCTTGACTTTAGTTTCAGTGGATTAAAAACAGCAGCTTCTATTTCGATTCGTAACAACGACGATGATGAGCAAACCAAAGCAGATATCGCCCATGCGTTTCAAACCGCAGTCATAGATACCTTAGTGATTAAATGTAAGCGTGCGCTTAAGAAAACGGGGATCAAACGTTTAGTTATTGCCGGGGGTGTCAGTGCAAATGTGCAGTTACGTGCACAGCTTGAACGAGTAATGCAAGGTATGCAGGGGCAGGTTTATTATCCGCGTACTGAGTTTTGTACTGATAATGGCGCAATGATTGCCTATGCAGGTATGCAGCGTTTAAAAGCAGGACAATTTGCAACTTTAGATATGAAAACTAAACCGCGGTGGCCAATAGATAGCTTAGAAGCTATATAGTTAATTTGAACTATGTAGCTTAGCTCTTTGTATCATCCTTCGAGGCTTTTTTAGCCTCGACTCGCGGCTCTTGACCCTGAAATAAGCGAGTGATATTAGCGCGGTGCCTGAATATAATCAGTATCGTTAAAAAAGTAACAGGTAGGGTATAAAGTGGCTTTATCCACCAAGTGTAAAGCGGCGCTAGCGAAACGGTTACTAAAGCAGCCAGCGATGAGTAACGCGTTATTGCAACTATAATAAGCCATGTTGAAATAAGTAACCCGCCAAGAGATAAGCCAATCGGCAATAACGCACCAAATGCAGTTGCGACTGCTTTGCCGCCATTAAAACTAAAAAATAACGGGTACATGTGACCGAGGCAGGCTGCAACACCGATTAAACCTAACAAAAGTGGATCTAATTTTAAAAAGTATGCGGCCCACACCGGGATCGTGCCTTTTAAAATATCAAAAATAAGCACCATTACAGCGGGTAGCTTACCACCAAGGCGATAAACATTTGTCGCCCCCGGATTATTAGAGCCATGAGTGCGTGGATCGGGTAGTCTAAATAGCCGAGATACTAGAATAGCCGATGAAATCGACCCCAGTAAGTAGGCTAAAACTAACATTAAAACAGCTATCACGCGCTTCCTTATTTTTTAATCTGCATTTTTCGGCTATCATTGGCCGCAAAAATAAATCTGGGCATTACTAGTTAACCAAAATAGTCGTTATCCAAACCTGTCAACACATGGGTGTACCGGTCTGCTATTGTATGGTTAATTTTTGTATAATAAAACACAGTATTCGTGTATAAAGATTATTTATTTAAATTATAGCTCGGATGTTTAAAACAGTTTGCAAGTTGGAGTCATCATGGACAAGGTTTTTATATCACAACTACAGGTTGACACTATCATAGGTGTTTACGATTTTGAAAAGCTCAGCAAACAAAGTTTATATTTTGATATTGAAATGCTTTGCGATATTAAACCCGCAGCTACAAACGATGACATTAATCTTGCGTTAGATTACGCCAAAGTGAGTGAGCGTGTTATTGACCATACCACCGCAAAACCGGTTGAGTTACTAGAAACGCTAGTTGAGCAACTCGCAGAAATTATTTTAACTGAGTTTGCTACCACGCAAGTGATGATTCGGGTGAGTAAACCGGCTGCCGTTGCTAAAGCGCAAACGGTAGGGGTTGAGATCACCCGTGCTAAAGCAAACTAAGGCTTATTAATATGGCACAAATTTTTATCAGTTTAGGCTCTAACGTTAATAAAAAACATTATTTACGTCAGGCGTTAATTGCCTTAAAAGAGCACCTTGCTGATTTTACTCATTCCTCGGTCTATGAAAGTGAAGCGGTAGGATTTGCCGGTAATAATTTTTATAATTCAGTGGTGGCTGCAACAACCGATATTTCACTTCCCGCACTGTGTAAGTTATTAAAAAAGATAGAGCAAAATAATGGCCGCACCGCAAGTGATAAAAAGTTTAGCCCGCGGACTCTTGATTTAGACTTATTATTTTATGATGAAATTATTTGTGATTCGCCCGCACAATTACCGCGTGACGAAATAACAAAAAATGCTTTTGTTTTACAGCCATTGGCTGAAATCGCCCCAAATTTTTATCATCCCACAGCAAAGCAAACGATTGCCCAGTTATGGAGTGCCTACAACAACCCCCAGCAAAAACTATGGAAGGTGGAGTTTACTAACCCATGAGTATTATCGAAATTATTGTTTTAGCCCTAATTCAAGGGTTGACTGAGTTTTTACCTATTTCAAGCTCGGCGCACCTTATTTTGCCGTCACAAATTTTAGGCTGGCACGACCAAGGCTTAGCGTTTGATGTTGCTGTACATGTTGGTACGTTAGTCGCCGTAGTGATTTATTTTCGTAAAGAAGTGGTCGAAATTCTTGGCGCGTGGTTTAAATCATTTGGCAAGCAGGGGACGACGGATGACAGTAAATTAGGCTGGTGGATTATATTAGGCACTATACCCGCTGCTGTGTTGGGGCTAATTTTTAAAGATTTAATAGAGCTGTATTTACGTAGTGCGTGGGTAATAGCTATAACTACTATTTTGTTTGGTTTATTGCTTTGGTATGCCGATGCGAAAGGTAAGCAAACCAAAACGATTTATCAACTAAATTGGAAGTCTGCGTTAATGATAGGGATGGCGCAAGCAATGGCTATGATCCCTGGCACATCTCGTTCAGGTATAACCATGACCGCAGGATTAATGCTGGGTATGAATAAACAAAGTGCTGCACGTTTTTCATTTTTATTAGCCATCCCTGTTATTTCGATGATGGGGCTATATTACACAATAGAGCTTGCTTTAGGGGATCACATAGTTGATTGGAATACGTTAATCTTGGGCGCGGGTTTATCTTTTGTGTCAGCGTATGCCTGTATTTTCCTATTTCTAAAAATTATTGAGCGCATGGGTATGATGCCGTTTGTAATCTATCGCTTGTTATTAGGAGCTGGCCTAATCGCATTTTTGATGTGGTAAAATAAGTATTTAAAACGCCTTTCCAGAGGTGTTTTAAATTGCCATTATGCAAAACACTATTGCCTACAGAGCATGGTAACACACGTTTATATTTGGCATCATAGTCATTAGTTGGTTTTATCTTTAAAGCTATCTTATTAACCTGCAAGGAACCCAATGCATATTCATATTTTAGGTATTTGTGGCACGTTTATGGGCGGGATAGCGGCTATTGCAAAATCACTCGGTCATAAAGTAACAGGCTCAGATCAAAACGTTTACCCTCCAATGAGTAAGCAACTTGAAGATCTTGGCATTGAATTAACCAAAGGCTACGATGTTGCACAGTTAACACCAGCCCCTGATATGGTGGTTATTGGTAACGCGATGAGTCGCGGAAATCCTTGTGTTGAATATGTCCTTGATAAAGGCCTGCCTTACACCTCAGGACCAGAATGGTTAAAGCATAATTTATTACAAAGCTCATGGGTGTTAGCTGTTGCGGGTACACATGGTAAAACCACGACCGCGAGTATGCTAGCGTGGATTTTAGAATATGCAGGTTTAAAGCCGGGCTTTTTAATCGGAGGCATAGTGCAAAACTTTGGCGTATCGGCCAAAGTAGGAGATACGCCTTTTTTTGTTATTGAGGCCGATGAATACGACACGGCTTTTTTTGATAAGCGCAGTAAATTTGTACATTACCTGCCACGAACTCTTATTTTAAATAATCTTGAATTTGATCATGCTGATATTTTTGACGATTTAAACGCCATCAAAAAACAATTTCATCATTTGATGCGTACATTACCTGCAAGCGGCAAAGTGATATGGCCGAGTAATGAACTCGCGCTGAGTGACGTTATAGCGCAGGGTTGCTGGAGCAATAGTGAAACCCTAGGTGATGATTGGGGTTATGATTTAATAAATGCAGATGGCAGCGAGTTTACAGTGTTATTAAATAATCAACCGCAAGGCGTTGTAAACTGGCAAGCAATGGGTGAGCACAATGTTAAAAATGCAATGATGGCTATTGCGGCGGCGCGCCATGTAGGAATAGCCATTGAGCATAGTATTGCAGCACTTAGGGAGTTTATTAGCCCAAAAAGGCGCATGGAACTAAAAGCACAGGTTAATAATATTAATGTGTATGACGACTTTGCTCATCACCCAACTGCAATTAAAACCACCCTTGCTGGGCTTCGTGCTAAAGTAGGTAATGATAAAATAATTGCTATTTTAGAGCCTCGCTCTAACACTATGAAAATGGGCGTGCATCAACATATATTATTAGATTCGTTAAGCGCTGCCGACGAAGTATATTTATTTGAACCTGATAACTTAAGCTGGTCGTTGAAAGAACAAGCCGAGCGTGCAGGTATGAATTGTTACGCTGATACTAATGAGATTATCAGTGAGGTGGCTGAACAAGCTGCGCCACAGCAACATATTGTAATTATGAGTAATGGCGGTTTTGAAGGAATTCACCAACGCTTAATCGATGCTTTAACATAAATAATGGGAAGGTTACCTTGCAATATAAAGATACAATAACTGTAGCCTTTAGCGGTGCGTCAGGTGCACCTTACGGGCTTCGCCTGCTTGAAGTATTACTTGCACAGCAATTTCAAGTGTATGTGCTTATCTCAAGCGCTGCGCGAGTGGTGCTTGATACCGAGTCAAACATTAAATTATCCGGTAATGAAGATAAAGCCACAGAGCAATTAAGTACGTTGCTTGATGCTCAGCCTGAACAATTAAAAGTATATGGTAAAGATAACTGGTTTAGCCCCGTTGCTTCAGGCTCTGCTGCACCTAAAAAGATGGTGGTGTGCCCGTGTAGTGCTGGCTCCGTTTCGGCTATTGCAGTAGGCGCATCAGACAACTTACTTGAGCGCGCAGCCGATGTAGTTATTAAAGAGCGTGGACAATTAATATTAGTGCCACGAGAAACACCATTTAATGAAATTCACCTTGAGAATATGCTCAAATTGGCAAGGTTGGGTGTAACTATTATGCCTGCAGCTCCGGGGTTTTATCATCAGCCACAGTCAATTAGCGATTTAGTCGATTTTATGGTGGCGCGTATTTTAGATCATTTAAATATAGAACATACCCTGACTAAGCGTTGGGGTTATGGGGAAGGTAAAAAGTGAGCGAACAGTCAATAGCATTAAATATCAAAGGCCTGACTAAGGTTTATAAAAACGGTGTTGAAGCCATTAAAGGTGTTGATTTAGAAGTACAAGAAGGCGATTTCTTTGCTTTACTTGGACCTAATGGCGCGGGTAAATCAACAGCCATAGGGGTTATTTCCTCACTAGTTAATAAAACCCAAGGTCAAGTGCAGGTATTTGGTCACGATATTGATACCGACTTAGAGGCGGCAAAATCGCATTTAGGCTTAGTACCACAAGAGTTTAATTTTAGTCAATTTGAAACCCTTAACCAAATATTAGTTAATCAAGCTGGTTATTACGGTGTGCCACGAGCACTTGCTCACCAGCGTGCTGAAAAGTATCTAAAACAGCTGGGCTTATTTGAGAAAAAAGATAAGCAAGCTCGGACATTATCAGGCGGTATGAAACGCCGTTTGATGATTGCTCGCGCACTTATGCATGAGCCTAAACTGCTTATTTTAGACGAACCAACTGCAGGGGTTGATATAGAACTGCGACGCTCTATGTGGGATTTTTTACGAGAAATCAATAAACAAGGAGTGACCATTATTTTAACTACTCACTACCTTGAAGAAGCCGAATTATTGTGTAAAAACATCGCCATTATCGATAGCGGTATTATTGTTGAAAATACCACTATTAAAGCGCTGTTAGCGAAACTTGATAAGGAAACCTTCATACTTGATTTAAAGCAACCAGTGCAACCAGTTGAACTTGATGGCTATAAATTTACGATGGTAGATGAGCATACATTAGAAGTTGAAGTTGCTAAATCGCAAGGCTTAAATGCGGTTTTTACAGCGCTTACAAAACAAAGTAATACGGTGCTGAGTATGCGTAATAAAGCAAACCGTTTAGAAGAGTTATTTGTTGGTTTATTAGAACAAGGGCGGGAATAAATGTTTAAATACGGCGTAGCCTTAAAGAGTTTATGGTACAAAGAGTGTATTCGGTTTTTACGTATTTGGGTGCAAACCTTGGTACCGCCAGCGATTACCATGAGTTTGTATTTTGTTATTTTTGGTAACTTAATCGGTTCACGAATTGGTGAAATGGGCGGCTTTAGTTACATGGAATTTATTGTTCCAGGACTGATTATGATGTCGGTGATCACCAACTCTTACTCCAATGTGGCCTCTAGTTTTTATTCTAATAAATTTCAAAAAAGTATCGAGGAGTTACTTGTAGCTCCGGTGCCTAATTACATAATTGTACTGGGCTATATGGGCGGTGGTATGACTCGTGGCATGCTGGTGGGCTTACTTGTTACCTGTGTGTCATTATTATTTGTGGATATTCAAATTCATAATATTTTTGTGATTGTGGCAACGGTTATTTTAACCTCTGCAGTGTTTGCTTTAGGGGGCCTGATCAATGCTATTTATGCTAATAGCTTTGATGATATTAGTATTATTCCAACCTTTATTTTAACGCCACTGACATACTTAGGTGGAGTGTTTTATTCAATTACTTTATTACCTGAACTTTGGCAGGGAGTATCGAAAATCAATCCGATTATTTATATGGTTAATGCTTTTCGTTATGGCTTTTTAGGGGTATCGGATGTGGGCTTAGGTGTTGCTTTTAGTGTGCTTGGGCTATTTATTGTTGGTTTATTTACATTAGCGCTTACGTTAATTAAAAAAGGTGTAGGGCTTAGACATTAATGAGCGATGCAAATTCACGCAGTATTGTATCTAATCAACCTGGTCTTCATGACAAGCTCGACGACATTGTTACTAAGCATTTAAATGCGGAGTTTAAAAAGCCGATTGCGGCACATACGCAAGCGGCATTTGACGAAGTTGATGCAAAGGTACGCGCCTTTAACGGGCCTCTTATTTTAGACTCTTGTTGTGGCGTAGGCGAAAGCACAGCCAATTTAGCTAAGCGACACCCAGATGCTTTGGTGATTGGTATTGATAAGTCTTCACACCGTCTTGAAAAGCACGATGTAGAATATAAGCAAACCGAGTCAGGCCAATACATTTTAGTCCAAGCTGATCTAAATGACTTTTGGCGCTTAGCTGTAGCTGCTAATTGGCAGCCAACGCACCATTATTTGCTTTACCCTAATCCGTGGCCAAAAGCTAAGCACATTCAAAGGCGCTGGCATGGGGCGGCAATATTTCCATTTATTGTGAAATTAGGCGGGCTTTTAGAAGTACGTAGCAATTGGGATATTTACGTTAAAGAGTTTGCTCATGCATTGCTGCTGACAGGTCATGAATGTGCCGTTGAGCTGTACGGGAGCGACACCCCAATTACTCCCTTTGAGCGTAAGTATTGGGCTAGTGGACAACAAAGCCATCGTTTAGTTATAGACTTAGGTGATTGATTAAAAATTATTAAAATATATTTTATTTAGTTTTTAAATTATATAAATTAGCCACATGAGGCATAGGCTCGGCAAAGTAATTACCTTGCATTAAGCTTACATTAGCTTTTTTTAAGGTGTTAGCAATCGCTTTACTCTCAACATGTTCAGCAATAAGTTGTAACTTTAGTTGTGTGGCAAAGCAGGCTATGTGCTCTACAAAAAGATAAATGTCATTGTCGTCGGTTATTTTTTTTATTAGCGTACCATCTAGCTTGATGGCATTAACATCAAGTTTCAGCACGTTAGATATATTTAAATAACCCGTCCCAAAATTGTCAATCACTACCCGTACGCCTCTGTTCTTAACCATAGTGATAAATGCTTTTACTTCTGAGTAATTGGCAATGGCTTGGGTCTCTAACACTTCTAAGGTGATATTACTTGGGTTGGGGTAGCGCTTAAGTTCATGGTCTAAAAACTCAGTTAAGCTTGGATCGAGTATATCTTGCGCGGTGATATTTAAACTCCAGCAAGTATCTGTCTTACGAAAGCGTTCAATGCACTGCATAAACATGGTTCTAGTTAATCGCCCGTCCATTCGAGACCGATTTACTACATCTAAAAATGCTTCCGGTATTAGCACCTTACCTTGGCTTGTAACCATACGTGCTAAACATTCATACTGGATAACGGTATTATTTTGGGTATCTATTATGGGTTGAAAATAAGCCACAATACGGTTATTTTCAAATGCTTCTAATACTTCTTTTGCCATAGCTACATTATATTGATATTGGTTTTTTACATCATGTAATGCTTTAGAAAAGTTAATAGCGATGTGGCGACCTTGCTTTGCTTGCAGCGCTGCGATATGTGCATTTTCTAGTAATAAAGATTTATTTCCACTGGCAATACCGGCGCACAATGTGACGTAAATAAATGGTTCTGTCATTAACGGGGTACTGCAATTATAGGCTTCTATTAAGTCACAAAACTGGTTGTCACTATCCGAAAATGGACCAATCATCACTATTTTATTGGTAGCTAAACGAAATAATTGACTACCTGGTGGCCGGCGCTTATCAAAGTGATTGAGTAAACTTTTAATCACGGTGTCACCAATTTCAGTACCATAAAAACTGTTTATATCTTCAAGTTCATTAACCCAAATAACGGCGAGTTGCATATGGTGAGTAGGTGATTTTTTTATGTAATACTCAAGAGCTATGTGGTTTGCAAAACCGGTGCTGGTATCACTTGAAATCGCTCGCTTTACCAAGTAAACATAAATACCAGCAAGGAGTAATGCGATAGCAAAAAAGAAGCTAGCCATTACCCCAGCCTTAGTCGCACTGTGCTGTAATCGCTGATTAAGGTCGC